>PKCL01000511.1 GCA_002862165.1 Planctomycetaceae bacterium | reverse complement strand
TGTTGGTCAAAAACGGTCGCCTCAACTCAACCAGCTTTAGGCGTCGCCGGTGCCCTTGCTGCAAACTTGATTCGCTTGGGAATGCCTCTTTTCATGATTATTTTCCTCCAAACGTCCACTGGTGAGGGGCTCTTGGGCAGGGGTCTTAAAATTTTTCTTCAAGAAACTCTTGTTGCCTCCTACCTAGTTTTGCTTTTGCTTGATATCCTTCTTCACATAGCTGGTTGTGGTAAGAACGTTCAAACATCTTGCCATCCAGATACGAAAGAAGCCGAGACTCAAAACACCATTTCATCTTAAAATATAGTGCTATCTGATGTCATCGAATCCAATTTATCATCTCAAAGATGCTTACTTTTTCGAAGTGCCTAAGGGTCTTTGGAGATATGACTGGAAATCACTGAGTGAAGTTCCGTCATTTTTAAAGGATGGACATCCAGACGTCACTGATGTGACGGAATTCAATCGAGCGCTCGATGGCAAGGTGCTGATTCCACAGCCATTCGCTGAACTCCATAGTCTTTATGTCCCAAAATCTGGATTTGCGATCTCGAAGTACATGATTTTAGAACTCGTAGTTGCTGCCGTCATGGTGCTGCTCTTCACACGGGTTGCAAAACAATTGTCGACGGGAAATCACCCAAAAGGACGATTTGCCAATCTCTTTGAAGCTTTTCTCGTCTTTATTCGCGATCAGATCGCAAGGCCGGCGATCGATGACCCACCTGGACATGGTCATGAGGATCAAGCCGTGCCTGCTCACCGGGGGGATAGTTTTGTCCCCATGCTGTGGACTCTCTTCTTTTTCGTTCTTGGATGTAATTTGCTCGGCATGGTGCCTTGGGCAGGCTCACCAACAGCATCATTTTCAGTCACAATTGCTCTTGCTGCAGCGACTTTTGTGACCGGAATGCTGTCAGGTATGAAGCAATTTGGTGTTTTCGGCTTCTTTTTGAACCAAGTTCCACCAATTGACATGCCCACGTACCTACTACCGCTGAAAATCATTATTTCATGTGGTCTTTTCTTGATTGAAATGCTTGGTTTGTGCATCAAACACCTCATTCTTGCCGTTCGATTACTCGCAAATATGGTAGCCGGCCATCTCGTACTCCTTGGAATTATGGGCCTTATCACAGCAGCTGCCTCTGCTTCGACTGGCACTTGGATGACCGTCACCGTGATTAGTATTGTCAGTGCCACACTTTTTAGTGTGCTGGAGCTGTTTGTTGCTTTCTTACAGGCCTATATTTTCACCTTTTTGTCCGCACTTTTCATCGGTGCAGCAGTGCATCACCACTAATAACACCGCACAAAAAAAAAAAATCCGAGGACCCTTCAAAACCTTTCAAATTTGCTTAGAACATGTGTTCAAGGATGTGGGTCGAAGTCTTGTTACGTTTCACCCAAATTCACTAAACCGATCTCGTTTTATCCCGTCCGGAAAAAATATTTCCAGACTCACGCTTTCAAGGAGTTCCAGCCCGTGATGCTTCGCTCGTTTTTCTCGGCCCGCTCGGCCAGCACACTCGCCGTCGTTTTGCTCACGCTACTTTGTGCTGATGTTGCCAGTGCTCAAGAAGCAGCTGGTGGCGGTAGAGCGCTTATTGATCTGTCAGCCGCTTTTGGTGTTGGTCTTGTAGTTATTGGTGCTGCAATGGGCATTAGTAGACTTGCCGCATCAGCATACGAGAGTATGGCTCGTCAACCTGAGGTCTCCGGTAATATTCAAACTGCCATGATTATTGCTGCTGCACTCATTGAGGGCTTCACTTTTTACGCGCTTTTCATTTGCTCCGGAAAGTAGGAGTTGGTGATTCACTGCTGAACTTCAAAAAAACAGCGTCATGAAATCCCAACGTTCTATCGCGCTGGTGACCTGACATAACGCTGATGGCTTTGAGAAGGACGGCCTCGCAAATCGTTAGACACCGGATATGGGTAAGCCCTTCACCCATATCCGGTCTCTGGCAAACCGCATTAAAATTCGATTCCATTTAATAAAACCTGTTGAAGTAACACCCTCGGTAGGAACTCCATCATGACCGTAAGGCATGCTGCCACACCAGTGATCATCCCAACTAAACGACCACAATCTACCGACACATGTTTCAACAGAAGCCTGCTTGGTCTTTTATCAAGGCCTGGCATCCTTCATTCTCAGAAGCTCTACAGTTGCTTTAGAGTTGGACTCCTTGCGATAATAATGGTTTCGTTAGTCGCAGCATCTGCAAGGGGATCAGAAGATGGGCACGCAACTGCCGAACATCCCGGTCATGGCGAAGGTCATTCAGAAATCGGTGCGAACCCTCCTCCGGGCGTCGAACGAGAAGATTTTGAAAGTCCCGCTGAAATCAGAGGCGATCTTGCAATTTGGTCATTCGCCGTATTCCTCCTTCTCATGGTTTTGCTAACGGCGGTTGCCTGGAAGCCAATTATGAACGGGCTTGATGCCCGCGAACAGAGTATCGCTGAGATGGTCGCAGCTACACAAAAAGCACACGACGATGCAAAAAAACAACTGTCTTCTTATGAGCAACGCCTTGCCGAAGCCGCAGAAGAAGTCAAAGCCCTGCTCGACGAAGCAAGGCGAGATGCTGAAATCACACGGCAATCAATTGTTTCCGATGCACGACAAGCAGCTGATGAAGAAAAGCAACGAGCTAAAAGAGAAATAGAATTGGCTCGAGATGATGCCATTACCCAACTTGCAGAAAAAGCAGGAGAGCTTGCGGTTGGTGTTGCCGGCAAATTTATCCAAGAAAAAATTACAGCCGAAGATCAAAGCCGTCTTGTACGTGACTCTATCGCGGGTCTTTCAACAACGCCAAGCACAAACTAGGGCTTACACCACAACAATCGCATGACAACAGAGAGTTCAAAACGTTCATCGTCTCTTGATGCGCCCCACGACATTGGGGCTGCGCGACTCGCCAAGGTTTATGCGCAGGCAATTGTCGAAGCTGCTGATCGACACCAATGTCAAGCTGAAGTCTTCGAAGAATTGACTCAGATTGTTGAGGACGTACTTCCTCGGGTTGACAACATTGCAAGCGTGTTCGAATCACCTCGGATTTCTACATCAGACAAAAGTGCTCTTGTACGCACTACTTTTTCTGACAAAGTATCACTGATAACGCTCAATGCATTACTCGTACTTGCCGATCATGAACGTCTTGGACTTCTACCAGAACTGGTAATAGCTCTTCGTCGTGAGTTAGACGAGCGGGCAGGCAAGCGAGAGGCTATCCTGACGACCGCACATTCAATCACTTCCGATGAACAGGCTGCAATTTTAAAGTCAGTCGAAGAATCACTCGGGGAGTCACTCACCGCTCATTTTTCTGTCAACCCTGATCTGCTCGGCGGCCTCGTCGTTCGGGTCGAAGACACCGTTTACGACCATTCCATATCCACGGGCTTAGTGTCGCTCGCGGAACGATTGAAACAGAGGAGTATCAATGAAATTCAACACCGACGAGATCGCCTCGGTTCTGCGTGAGGAAATTGACCGCTACCAATCTGGCATTGATGT
>PKCL01000179.1 GCA_002862165.1 Planctomycetaceae bacterium | reverse complement strand
TTTATTTGCGATAACCTTTGGCTCTTTACCCTCCATGACCTCGACAACTGAATTTGTTGTTCCGAGGTCGATACCAATTATTTTCTCACCCTGTTTTGTTGCCATGTTTGTGCTCCTCCTTCAATGTCCAAATGCGTGTATTCTGACGGATGACCGTCCAGTGTCTTCCACTGCTCGGGAAAGTGATGAGCCGCCGCTGCTCACAACTCTCTGAGGCCAGTTTTGTCGGCCTACCCCGACACGAGGAGAAGATTGCAAAGCCCGTGCCATAGACACCAAACCCCGGCTAATGATGTAACTACCGTTCAAAACTGATAAAACAGCGTGTTTACGACAACAATTCAGCAGGTACAGTGGGGTTACGGCGGTTCAAGCAATCCAAGGACTGCCATTTTGACGGTCCGCCCTGTGCGTGGGCGATTCTCGTAATCTTCGACGATGCAGCACATCCAAACGCACAAACGTGGGGTATGGTGTAGTCCCGACCAATTGATTTTTTAGGCATAACTTATTCGATTCAACTTGAGTGAACATCATGGCATCACACTCGTCCAAAGCGTCCCGCAAAAAGACCACCAAGAGAAAGCCTGGCTTAACCACATTGCGGAAGCGAATCGACACAATCGATCATGAACTTGTTGCGCTCATGAACAAACGGGCTGACGTTGCCAGAGAAATTGGTCACATTAAATCTGCAAGCGGTGAAGTCACATACGATCCGTCCCGAGAAGAGCTCGTCTTGGACCGAGTCGCCGATGCAAACGAGGGACCTCTTGCTGACGATAGTCTTAAATCAATTTTTCGTGAACTTATTTCAGGGTCGCGGGCAATCGAACAGCATCTACGAGTAGCCCACCTGGGTCCCGCCTGGACATACAGCCATCTTGCAGCGCTTCACCGGTTTGGTAACGCGGTTGAATTTGTACCAGTCTCAAGTATCTCAGCAGCATTCGAAGAGGTCCATGCCGGTCATTCTCACTACGGCGTTGTGCCTCTTGAAAATTCAACCGATGGACGTATTGCAGACACGCTCGACAACTTATCACGAATGGCTGTAAAGATCTGTGCTGAAGTACCGCTACGCATTCATCACAATCTGCTTGCTGCCTGTGAACGTCACGACGTACGAAAAGTCTACAGCCGCCCACAGGCACTCTCACAATGCCGAAACTGGCTCGCCAGACATCTTCCGAATGCTCAATTAATTGAGGTTACCAGTACCAGTGCCGCGGCTGAAAAGGCGACGCATGAGAAAAAAGCAGCAGCAATCGCGAGTCGACAGGCTGGCATTCATCACGGCCTTTCCATACTCGCCGAAAATATTGAGGATATTGCTGGCAACACAACCCGCTTTGCTGTAATTGGGCATGCCGATGCCAAACGAACTGGTCGTGACAAGACTGCGTTGATGTTTGAAATAAAGCACCGTCCTGGAGGACTAGCAGATGCTCTTGCGATTCCAAAGAGACAGAAACTAAACCTAACCTGGATAGAGTCGTTTCCGCTTCCTGGTGAGAAGCGGGGCTATATTTTCTTTGTTGAACTCGATGGTCACCGCGATGATCTTCGTGTCAGACGAGCAATTGCTTCACTTGAAAAAAGATGCACACGTGTTGCTATTCTCGGCAGTTATGCCGGCGCGAGTCTGGTGGGCTAACACTACACATTGGCATCCGAGACAAATGCCGGAGCAACGCCTAGTCCAGAGTGGGGTTTGGCACTAGACTGCGGTTTCATAAAACGCAAGTTCACCTGATCTACAAGAACAAAGGAATGAGAATGGGCATTCGTCGTCGTATAGTCGCTGGCAACTGGAAGATGAACCTTGACCGCGCCGGAGCAGTCGCTCTCGCCGAAGCTGTCGCCGCCGGTGCCACTTCATCTGTTGGCTGCAATCTCATTCTCTGTCCACCTTCAATCTACCTTTCTTCAGTCGCCAACGCTCTCAAAATCAGCAAGGGTGAAAGTCCATCCGGCATTGGCCTCGGTGGACAAAACCTTCACGACCAACCGAAGGGTGCTTTTACTGGCGAGATCGCTCCAGCGATGCTCATAGATATTGGCTGTTCATCATGCATCGTAGGACACTCTGAGCGAAGAACGCTCTTTGGTGAAAATGACGCAATAGTTAATGGAAAAGCCAAAGCTGCACTTGCCGCTGGCCTGACTCCTATTGTTTGTGTTGGCGAGACCCTTGAGGAGCGAGAACAGAATCGCACGGCCGCAGTTGTTACTGAGCAAATTAAGGGCTCACTTGAAGGATTCAGCCCGGCAAATCTAACTGCGTCCATTATTGCCTACGAACCCGTCTGGGCCATAGGAACTGGAAAGGTCGCCACGCCGGAACAGGCTCAGGAAGTTCACGCTTTAATCCGGCAGCAACTTGCCAGTCTTACTGACGAAGAAACGGCAAATAAGGTCGTGATTCAATATGGTGGCAGCGTGAAACCTGATAATGCTGGTATTCTTGCGGCTCAGCAAGATATCGATGGTGCCTTAGTTGGGGGTGCAAGCCTTAAAGCTGATGACTTTTTGGCAATTGCCAAGCATTTTGCCGACGCGAGCTGATTTCGTTTCATCGGGATAGCCCAGAATGGCCGCGGACGATACATTGTTCATAGTTCAGCTGACCCTGATACCTTTGTGTTTTTGGAGAATTCATTCGCAATGTTCATGTTCGTTCGCTTTATTCTTGGCTTCATGCTCGTTGCCACGTCGATCTTCCTTATCCTGTTAGTACTTATTCAGCGAGGCCGCGGTGGCGGGCTTGCCGGTGCTCTCGGTGGGATGGGTGGCCAAAGTGCATTTGGCACTAAAGCTGGTGACCTCTTCACGAAAATCACAATCGGTGTTGCAACCTTCTGGATTTTGCTGTGCATTCTCTCGATCAATGTGCTGGGCACACAGCAGTCTCTCTTTAGTACAGACCTTGGGGCAGCGGCACCGGAATCTATGGAAGGTCTTGGTACGACTGAAGCAATTCCGCCGGACCCAAGTCCTGAAATGGGTCCGGACCTGGGTCAAGAGCCAGGAAGCGACTCTACTGAAAATCCGGCTGACACAAAAACGTCCGCTGGAAATGATGCATTGAAATCCGGCTCAGACATAAATCCTACGGAAACAAATCTGCCGAATACGGCAGAGGCAGCCAAAAAGCTACAACCTTCGTCATCGTCTAAAGAACCTCAGTCATCTGAGAAACCGGCCGAATAATCCTGGAGAACTATCATGGCCCGCAGCATGACGGGATGCGGTGAAGGCTTTGCCGATGATCAAGGAGTTGCCTGCAGGGTAGAGATTCGCAGTGTGAATCACCGACATCTGAAGTGTAGCATTCGCACCCGCGAAGGGTTTCATCTTCTCGAACCGCGAATCGAAGCAATTATCCGAGAACGTATCAAGCGGGGCAGTCTGCAAATCACTCTTGAAGTAAGTGGCTCCGCAGTTCCAACGGGCCGAAGACTCGACCAAGATCAACTTGCTGCCTATCTCGATGACTGGGAAGCGTTCTGTGATCACCGTGGCATCACTACTCCTTCGACAA
>PKCL01000059.1 GCA_002862165.1 Planctomycetaceae bacterium | reverse complement strand
GTCTCTCACACTGTCCAATAGTCGCATTGTTGATACGACTTTTGAACGCCGAGGCTTACGTTCTGAAATCATATACAGGGGGGGTTGAAGAATTTGTAATCCCTACTTCCAATCGCTGCACATGGTATCTTTTGATATCTAGACAGTCCGTGTGTGATACATCAGGCATATGCATACACATACAAGTGGTGTGTTGCCAACTTTTCTGAACAAATCATGAATTTTAGTGATTTTCTTTCACTTGCTTTCATGTAAGGCCTTATCGATGCTATCCGGCAAAAGACTCTTATCACCGTTATTTCAGCATTGTGTAACTCGCCATTTCGGGGGACCAGGGAAGCTACCGGCCACGTTGTAAAACGTCTTTTCGACAGAGGCGAACGACTTAGCAAAACAGTGCAGATGTGGCTCACACCCAAGGCTAAAACAACTGAAACCGTCGTATTTATCGCGGTCACTGGGGTGGTGATTTCAGCATGCTTATTCTCGCAGCTGTCTATTCTCGCAAGCCGCAAACAGAAACTCCTCATAGAAACCTCCGTCTTAGAACCTGAACTGCCACGCCCAAGAATTCAAAATGGCTTGGAAGAAGCCACAGAACCCAATACGTGCGTAGAGGTCACGTTCCTTCCCCTTTAGGTGAAAACCCTGTAGTGTTCTTCATTGTCAAAAGTAACTTGTTTGGACACTTTGGCGTGGCATAAAATGCCACGAACACCGAACAACAGCCGGTCGAGAACGCTCCCCCTTTGAGTTGATCTCCCGGCTGTTGCCGTTTCTACACAACCGCACGCTACATTTGGTTTAGAGGTTGTAGGTAATCGGCTTCTGAGTCACTCACTGAACGCATCACAGCAAGAATTTAAAGATGGTCGTTCTTCTAGAACACTACCGACTACACCTGTATTACGTTTTATGGTTTCAAAGCTATCGTAGAACCCGCAGAATCGGGCTTGCGATACTTGTGTCACCGGGACTGTAGAGATAACGAACAATATCAAAAGTTAAAAGTCCTCCAACGAGAAGTAACACAACGCAGCACAAAAGACCAATGACATGCCACTTTGTAAAAAGTATATCCTCACTGGCATCGAGTAAATCAACGAACTCGCTGGCCTTTACTACGACTTGAGGTTGATCAACAGAGCCTAACGGGTCCTTTGACTCAGTCGTTCTATCGAGACTTTTGACTTGCGAACGTAAAGGGCTCTTTCTATCGGGCGTCGTCTCTAGTCTTTCAGCAACAATGCCAGAGCCCAACGACTCACTGTTCAGGTCACCGACAGAAGTAATATCGCTGGAGTCAGCAGTAGCGCTTTTAAGAAAGCTGCCAAGATCAACATCCCATGGCCGGAATTCATCACCCTCAACGGAGATGCCACCCTCCAATGACATTTGTTCAGATCGCTCAGCAGCGGGCATTATCTTGATACTCTCTATAATGCTTCCGGTTTTCTGCTGACCGTCATCACACAAAGGACAAAAGTCTCCAATCAATGGTGGGTCATGATGTACCAGCCCCTCACAACCAGTCGTACAACGAATCAACCACCCCAGATCTGTTTCTCCTAATTTATCTGAATCTTCATGACGGATATTCATTTCATGATGCCTCTTCTGATGCCAGAGTTACATTAAAAAACTAACACTCAGCGCGATACTCCCCCTAAACCCTTGCAGACTCACATGGTACTGCTCCTGAAACCTGCACTGCAACGTCCACTTTCCCCATCGAAAAGCAGAACCTCTTTTTTTCGGAGTATATCTTCTCGAAAAATATACATTTGATGTATAAAACGAAGTTCAAAAGTCCTCTCCGGGGAAAGCACTTCATATGGCATCAGTACCACCGTCTCTCCTTGAATTTACCCGCGAGTGTCTTGCCATCAGCATTTCTCGAACCGATATCCACAAGGCCCTTACCGATGCTGGCTGGTCAGACCGTGAGGCCACCGCAGCGATTCAAAGTTTTGCAGAATCGCCTCTCTCAGTACCGGTCCCAAAGAAACGAGTAGGCAGTGGACCGCGTGAAGCATTTCTTCACCTTCTTGCGATGCTCCTTCTTTATATGACCGCTTTTGCAACAGGCGCTGTCCTCTTTCTTACGATCGATGTCTTTCTCAGTGATCCAACAAACCGCGGGATTTCTGGTGCTGAGAGTATGGCACGATTTCACGCTGCCATACTACTGGCGGGACTCCCGGTTCTCGCCCTTGTTCGCTGGGCTATCAAGCGCGACATCATACGGAATCCAGCAATACGCATCGCACCGGTGGTGCGCACGCTGTCATACATCACGCTTCTTATTACAAGCCTGATCCTCGTCTGCGATATGGTGGCAGTTCTTTTGGGATTCCTCAATGGCGACCTGACTCTGACCTTTATTCTGAAGAGTGGCGTGGTCCTCCTTCTCGCCGGGGGAATCTTCCTCTGGTATATCAGTGGTCTCAATTTTGAGGAGAAACTCGGTGAGGATAAGCAACAAGATGCTCTCATGCAGGAGTCCCTATGGCGGCCAAGGCTAGCCCTTGCAGGTTTTTTCACTGCTTCAGTTTGCCTTGCTCTCGCCCTTTGGATTGCAGGAAATCCAGTCAGTCAGCGACTTATTCGCCTCGACAGTCAACGTGTTGCCAACCTCCGAAGCCTGCAGGTCGCTGTTGAACGTTTCTACCAAAAAGAAAAACGGCTTCCTAAAGATCTCGATGAATTAAAGACTTTTCCTGACACCTATAACTGTGAGACCACAGATGCTGTCACAGGAGCCCCATATTTTTACAGCAATACGACTCAAACAGACTACAAACTCGGTGCTGTATTTGATCGCGCAACACCTCCACGACAACCAAACAGCACCCGCAGCCGTGACGGTTTCTATCACCATGCGGCTGGGTCACAGAAGTTTGACCTTTCAGTCAAATAAAGCATTACATATCAAGCAATAATATCTTGTGCCACGATACCGTGCACATCGGTCAGCCGAAAATCTCTTCCAGCGTATTGGTATGTCAGCTGCTCATGGTCTAGCCCAAGCAGATGCAAAATCGTTGCATGCCAATCATGGATGTGGCACGGATTTTCAGTCGCCTCATACCCGTGCTCATCAGTTGCTCCGTAGCTAAAGCCACCTTTCACTCCACCACCGGCCATCCAGGTGGTATAGCCTTTGTTATTATGATTACGTCCATCTGCACCCTGAGCCGCTGGTGTTCGACCGAATTCGCCACCCCAGATAACAAGCGTGTCTTTAAGCATATCACGCTGTTTCAGATCTTGAAGGAGACCAGCTATCGGCTTATCGCAGCCGTCAGCGCGTGCTTTATGGTCTGCGGTCAGGTTCGTGTGCTGGTCCCAATTGCCGTGGGTGACCTCGATAAATCGAACGCCAGCCTCGGCGAAACGTCGAGCAAGCAGACATTGCTGTCCAAACGTCTGAGTAGGGCCGGCATCTGCTCCATACATCGCAAGGGTAGCAGGGGTTTCTTTTGAAACGTCCATCATTTCTGGCATGACATCCTGCATACGAAAAGCAAGTTCATATGATTCAAT
>PKCL01000056.1 GCA_002862165.1 Planctomycetaceae bacterium | reverse complement strand
AGTCCAGCCCCGATCACGGATTGTTGAAACTGAGTTCTCAATAGAACCAACAAAGCCAGGGGACCAACCAGGCCGTATGACTTCTATGGGGGCTGGTGGGAGTGTTGAAGCAAACATAGCCAGATGGTATGGACAATTCAGCCAACCAGACGGTTCCGCTACGAAAGACAAGGCGGCTTTGAAAACACTCCGTATAGCCGGGTGCAAAGTTACTCTCATCGACATATCTGGAACTTTTAAAGACATGCCAGGTGGTCCGTTTGCTGGTGGGCAGTCGATTGACAGGCCCGACTATCGCATGATGGCCGCAATTATTGAAACCACAGACAACGGAAACTATTTCATAAAATTTTACGGACCGACAGCAACCGTAGAAGCATCTTCCAAGGGTTTTCAAAAAATGATCGAAGGCATGGTTTCGACGAAATAATTTCTCATACGTTCGAATTTTTAAGTCACATTTTTAAACAGCTCAAGGGTCGTAATGAAAATCCAGGAATTCTTGGAACACCATGGGATTGCCGGCAATCCCTTTGCCGAAGAAGACGCTCAAAACGACACCGTTTTTAAACGAACTTGCCTGGAATCTACTTTTCATCCCGGCTGGGACAAGATCTATGGATCTCCTGAAGATCCCAGCACTTCTATCGTATTTGGTGAAAAGGGTGCTGGGAAAACTGCTTTGAAACTGCAAATGGTTCGTCAATTTGAACTCCATAATGAAACGAGCAGAGGGCCCGAGGGAAACAAAAAGCCTTCTTTTGTTGTTATTTATGATGACTTCAACCCTTTCCTTGATCGATTTGTTAGTCGTATTGGAAGAAACCGACCGCTTGGTAAATCACTCGACCACTGGAAACTTTGGGATCACATGGATGCGATCCTATCTTTAGCAGTCACACAACTTGTATCTGCAATTATTCACCGTTCGAAAGCAGAACCAGTAGGAGATGGCAAAAGTCATTCCTGGAGTGTGCCGCACGCTCGTGACATCGCTCTACTCGCCGCACTTTATGATCAGTCAACTGCTGAAACCTTTCCTTCTCGCTGGAGAAAACTTCGTTGGCGTGTAGGTTATGGCTCGATTCTTGGGCGTTGGCCGACATTTCTGGGACTTGTTTCTACTGTCCTTTTCATTGCAGCTGTTGCCGCAAGTTTTACTCGAGACAATATAAACTGGCTTACATTGTGGTGGCCGTGGATTATTCTAGCCGGTACATGGACGCCCTGGCTGTACCGCAGGTGTCACTGCCTTTGGAAAGCCTTTCGTATCGTTCGGGGTATGCGGACAGGCAATCGCACTGTTGGACAACTTGCCAAGGCACTTGCAAAAATGCCAGAGGTCGACCTTGCAGGACAGCCTCTTCCCCTCATCGCACGTAGCGACGACCGCTACGAGTTGCTTGATAAATTCCAAGGGATACTCAAAGCTGTCGGCTATGGAGGCATGATTGTAATTATTGATCGACTCGATGAACCACATGTGATCAATGGTTCCGCCGAACGCATGAAGCAGATTATCTGGCCAATTTTTGATAACAAGTTCCTGAAATCACCAGGGCTTGGTTTCAAGATGTTGCTCCCTAATGAACTGTATCGCTTCATCGAACGCGAAGATGAGTCATTTAATCAGCGAGCACGGCTCGACAAGCAGAATCTCATTCCATCTTTAGAATGGTCAGGAGAAACTCTGTACGATATTGCTTCAACTAGGCTTAAAGCTGCGAGTATTAAAGAGCCTCCGGCCACTCTCTCTGAACTTTTTGAGCCATCCGTGAATGAGTCTCGACTAATTGATGGGCTACGCAGCGTTCGCGTGCCTCGACAACTATTCAAGTTCCTGTATCGGCTTTTAGTTGCACATTGCCATGCACACACTGCCGAAAACCCGAATTATAAAATTCCACTAGAACGATTCGATACAGAATTAGCAGTTTTCCGTAGGGATCAGGATGCTTTCGATCGTGGGCTAGCACCGCGATAACTCTCTAAAGCAGTATGAGGTGCGGTGTGGAAACGGTCCATACCATTGTTGTTGGCCGCGATGCGATGGCGTGTCGTTTTGAAATCGTCTTCAATCTTATTGATAACGACATCGCCACCACTATTGGTGCAGCAGCGCTTGATATCATCGAACATGCGGAAGAGCAAATCTCGGTGTATCGACCATCGAGTGAGATTTCAGCAATCAATGCCTCGTCGGCACAAATCTGGATTGAGTTATCACCTGACTTATTCCAATTACTTTTACTTGCCAAAAAGATTCACAGTCAAACAAATAAAGCTTTTGATATCACAGCAGGCCCTCTCATCAAAGCATGGGGATTTCTTCAAAGGCAAGGGAAAACACCATCACCAGAGAAGCTTACAAAAGCATTTGCCTGTTGTGGGATGGACAACGTTGAATTCCATGAACATGAGTGCAAAATTCGCTTTCGAATACCTGACGTTGAGATAAATCTTGGAGCTATTGGCAAGGGTTGGGCAATTGACAAAGCAGTAGAACTCATTGAAATGGAGGGTGTGGAAAATTTTCTCATTCATGGTGGGCACAGTAGTGTTCGCAGCCGCGGAGAACGTGGCCTGACAGAGCAGAACACTCAGTTCAAGGGATGGCCTGTAGGGCTGCGGCATCCACTCCTTCGTGAGAAAAGAATCGGCACAATAACGCTCAAAAACAAAGCTCTAGGCACCAGCGGGTCCGGAACACAATTTTTTATCGAAAAAGGGCAAAAAATTGGACACATACTCGACCCGCGTTCGGGTCAGCCAGCAAATAGTGTTCTTTCTGCCACGATTCTTGCTGACACGGCCGCTGAGGCTGACGCACTGGCTACAGCGGCGTATATCTTAGGTCCAAGGCACATTGACCAATTTGCACCCGAGGGAAGCGATGTGGCCGCAATATTAGTTGTTCAGGAGGATCGCACTGGTCGACTGACCGTGATTTTAGCCAATCTTGATAATGATCTATTTGTACCGGATCTAACAACTCCCGGACTCTTGGTCATCGATGCGAAAGACTATTCCGATAGTTCTTAAGAAATCTGAATTTTACACATTTGTTGAAATTTCAGACTACACTTAGGAAGTGTTCTATTGCTGCACAAATTTTGTTCGGAAATGGAATTAAATAAATGGCATTCAAATATCGCATGAGCTTTTCGACAGGAATGAATTCCTTTTTGGAAAAACCGTATTTTTACTTGAATGCCATTTCGGTACTGAACCCCTCACCCGTGCATTACCACTAGACATGATCGAATGGTTAGAGCAGGGTTCGTATCTTGGAATCATGCTTTTTTTGACACTTACTGGCTTGGGGCTACCAGTCCCCGAGGAAGTTCCGATTGTAGCCGCTGGGGTTGCAAGTCGGGCTGGAGCCTTAGATTGGTGGTGGGCGTTACCCGCTTGTTTCATTGGAGCATTGGTTGGCGACAGTTTGATGTACGCCATCGGGCGTTTCTTTGGTGCTCGATTTCTAAGAGAACATCGCTTGCTGAGTGGATTCCTCACAGAAGAGCGAGAAAAAAAAATTGAGCTTTT
>PKCL01000012.1 GCA_002862165.1 Planctomycetaceae bacterium | reverse complement strand
GCCCTTCAGGCTGAAGATTCAATAAATTATGGTCATAATGAAGGTCATGGATGCCGGAACTGAGCGCAAGTGTTCCAGCCACTGCTGCCAGTAACACAAATCGCGGGTGCTGCGCAAATGGTCGTAACCAACGGTGTACTGGGACAGGCTCGGGGATTTTTCGGCCGAATCGGCTCCGGTCAATGATTGCAATAACCGCTGGCAATATCATCAGTTCGGCAGCACAACAAAGCAGAATACCGCCTCCAGCAATCAATCCTAACTCAGCAACACCAACAAAACTGGTTAATGCTGCAGAAAAGAATGCAATTGATGTTGTCACCGCACCAGTCAAAATACTTGGACCAACAGAACGACTTGTTTCAATAATAGAGGCCTCACAGCCAAGACCCTCACGACGCATCGCCAAGTATCGACCGATATAGTAGGTCCCATAATCAATGCCTACACCGATCATGGTAACTGTGAATGTCACGCTCAGAATATTGAGATGACCAACACTGCCTGTGGCCCATGCGAAAGCCCATGCCATCCCGATTATAAGAACACCGTTCGCCATCAGTGCGTGCCGTATGCCTCCAAAGCCAGCTACAATGACAATCGCAACAGCCGCAAGTGACAAACCACTCGCCCAGACCATTGACTGTTGGCTCGAACGCATTTCATCGTCTTCCATTACTGGCAATCCAGTAAGTCCAATCGTTGCGTCTCCATGTCGCTGTGAGACAACCTCAATTTCTTTTCTGAGCGTGTCAGTTGCTACAGAAGCACCAGCAAAACCTTCTTCCTCTTTGACCAAACGCAACAAGACAAAACCAAGCTTTCCCTCTTTTGCCAAAAGATACTGGCTTGAAAGATCACGAAGCGTTGACAGGCTTCCGGGCATACTTGGCCATGGTGAAACATAGTTTTCCGGTTGAATTTCATTCACACGACCTCTTTCAGCAGCTTCAAGACTAGCTAAAAGACTTTCACTGTATCGCTCAAGCGTCTGAATCGGTGGCTCATCGTGTTGCATTTGAGACTGCTGTCCAGAAACCACGGTCGCTGCTAAGCCACCAACCATCGTGCCAACCTTGAGTTGACTCCACCCTCCCGCCAGAACAGGTTCAGTACGGCTTATAAATCGATCTATTGAGGCCAGATCGTTCGGAGAAACATAATGGAGGCCTTTTGCTCGAATTTGTGTGAGATCAACCTCATGGAGAATTGAATAAAAGAGATCACTTGTCTGAGCAAGTTGCTGTGAAAGATCTTCAAGAGCAGCAACTGTTGCAGACCGATTCACACCTTCAACGACAACGACCGCATCATCGTCTTCGCCAAATTCATGGATATAATCAATCCATAACTTGTTGTATTCACTATTTGGATCAAGGAGATCAACACGGCTGACCTTATAACCCAGAGATCCTGAGGTCCACACGCCGGCAAGTACCGCTGTAAGCACAGCGATCGTCACGATAAGCCAAGGCCGTGCAAGACACTGCTCTGCCCAAGCAACCATAAGACGACTTAGCAAACTCTTACCATGGTCCGTATTGTTGTCTCTACGGAGTCGTAAATGCTCATTTTTTCCGGAGGAACCTTTGGTTCCTTGTTGAACTGCAGCAGTATCCTCAGGGTGATCCGACATAAGAAAAAGAAGATGGCTGCCTTCCAAGGGTGATGAGTTCTCTCATACACAAAACATCAGGGAATCGTGGGAGGCGAGAGCATAGAGATGAAGATCACTTGAGCCAAGACCTCGTCATCCAGTCAAAATACATAGGATGCGTAGGAATACCGAATTATTCCTGATTTTCATTGGCCCATATGGCCCGAAACATCCGAAAAACACAATACGTCAGAGGTGGGTAAAACTAGCTGACTGACGTCACGGGGGTTTTGGCAGGGGGGACAACTTATGGAAAAAACGATGCTTCGCAGCATCGTTATGGCAACAACGCCAACGATTGCTTTCTTTCTTTTTCTTTCCATATGTGCCCAGTGGATAAACAACACCGTTTGTTGTGCCGCATCCCAAGAGCAGGTTCAATCTCAACAGAAAAAGTTTTCTGTCCTTGGGACTGATTGGGGAAGTTCAAGCCGACACGCAAGACGTCGTGCTGAAGAAGCACTTCCGCTCAACAAAATGTCAGAAAACAGTCGGCAGGCTATTCAGAAAGCACTTCAGTCAACGACTCTTTACAGAAGACTTCCCGTCGAACTCTTTACATGCGATAGCGAACTTTTAGCTTTTTCTCTCGATAAACCAGAGGCAATTGTTGATATCTGGAGATTGTTAGGAATAAGCAGACTGTCTTTAGATCCTACTGGTCCCGATGAGTGGAAACTCACCGATGGCTACGGGACTGTCGGCCAATTGCAACTTGCCTATCGTGAGCGCAGGCAACATGGCGGCATGCTTGTCTTTCAAGGCCGGGGTGCCTACACAGGTCCACTTTCACCCAAGAACCTGACGGGTGGGTGTGTCTTGATGGTCAGATACCGCGAAGCTGAACCGATGGTTGATGGAAGACTTCGTCAAGCTATTCAAATTGACGCTTTTCTCAACATGGACGGCATCGGTCTTGAAATTGTGACCCGCACACTTCAGCCGCTCATTGCTCGATCGGCCGCCGCCAATCTTCACGAGATTTGTCTTTTCATGTCAAGCCTTTCTGATGCGGCGACAGTGAATCCACACGGTGTTGCGACACTTGCCGGAAGACTTACTCAAACATCTGAAGCCGATAGAAAAACACTTGCTTCTGTTGCCAAAACAGTTGGCAAACGTCAAAAAATCCAACAACCTCGGCCTCACCACCTTGTTGACAATGAAAAGAACGTGTCGGCGGACCAAGTCTCTGTGGATTTATCATCTCGCTGGCTTCAATCAGATGAGCTCGATCATTTTCCGAAGTGATAAACCACAACGAAATGTATCGCCCCGGCAATACTGATACAAAGAACTTTTATTGTGAACCATCGTTTGGCAGACCGCCATCAGTTGCAAAGAGTTGTCGTCGTATGCGACCTGAAGATTCACGCACAAGATTCAGTTGATTGAGAATGGCGTCGCTTACCAAAGCCTGCACTTGTTCAGATGAAGGCCCCGAGGGCTCCTGATTACCGGTAGACAAACGATTGAGTACCCGACTCTCCAAATTGTGAATACTATCAAATCCAAATGCCGACCAATCGACTTCTTCTACTGGCTTCGTGCTTACCATTCGATGAACGACACCGCTTGCATGCTCCGCGTAGAGCACCTGACGATTACCTATTACTTCAGTTTCTTTTATGAGCCAGGAAGCATGTAGTGGCAATCCCGCAACAGATTGGTCAACGAGTTGCCCAATGGCCAAGAAATCAGGCCTCTGACGATCTGGGGACGCTTTCATCGGACCACCAATAGTAATCTCATCGAGTACTACAGACGCGAGTGTCGTGTTCGGGTCAGAAAATGAATGAACTGACACCTCGCCCGCAGAAACACCGACGAGATACCCTTCAATGTGTACTGCTCGATTAATTCGTGATGCGTGATCTACGACACCGAGACTGCT
>PKCL01000127.1 GCA_002862165.1 Planctomycetaceae bacterium | reverse complement strand
TTGGCGTTTTGTAACGCGGCAAGCGTCGCCGGGATTTCCGGAAGAACTCGCACAGCATTCAGTCGTACTCCGGCGGATGGATGGGTCAGAGCCTTCGTGGCCGTATCGAATGCAGGACTACTGTCGTCCTGCAACACGCCAAGTCCATGCAGCGTGTTCAACGCGTGAATCGCGCCCACATTCAGGCCAATGCCATCAACGGTTTGGTCTTCAATCAGCGAGATAAGTTCAGGAACAACCTTGGTATCGCCGTGTTCGACGAACAACCTCTGTGCGTGCAGGCGGACCTGCATGGTTGGATGTGTGAGCTGATCCGTATAATAAGAGTCCACTTTGGTGAGTTTTTTATTGACAGACTGCAAGTCTGCCTCGCGTGGTCTGTCCGGTACGACGCGATAAATACGGCCGTACTTCTTGTCTCGCAACTTGGTTTCGTAGGCTGCTCCCTTACCCGTTTCAAAACCTTGCGGCGTTGGGTTGTGCTGCACAATGAAGTTGTACCAATCCAGCACCCAGACGTTCCCGTCGGGACCAACCTCCGCCATGATCGGAGCTGTCCATTCATCATTGCTGGCAAACAGATTGATCGGGCTACTAGATTTCATACCAGCACCATCACGCTCGATCACAAAGGTACCGACAAGCTTGCCCGTTGGTCCACACACGAATGCGGTACGGTTCCACCAGGGCTGCGGATAGTTGCGAGCCGTATACAAAGCGTGGCCAGCGGCTGCAGTGTAGCCGCCGTGATGATCGACCTGACGAACTTTTTTCGTAATGGGTTGGAATAGATGTGTGTCGGCGATCGTGCCTAGGCGAAGGGATGCCGTCCAGCCGCGCACTCGTTCGTAGTAACGGTTGGCAATCGGCATGAACACACTGGGGTTCCGGTTCGCTGTCGAACCAAAGATCAACCCTTCTTCCGAAATGCCTAGCCCCCACGTATTGTTGTTTGTCGATCGTATGAATTCGAGCTTTTCGACCACCGGATCGTCGTCTTGCGAGAGCCTGAATCGGAAAAATCCCATGCGAAATGCCGGTTGCTCCACACCGTTGATGACTGGCGACGAGGTGTTGTAGCCCTGCATCGCCCATATCCAATTATCTAATCCATTACGAAAGTTGCCCACACCACCGTGAGTGTCTCCGAGTGTCCAGTTGGACATCAGTACTTTGCGAACATCGGCTGTACCGTCGCCTGTCGTATCTTTCAGGTATAGCGTTTCGGTGCCATTCTGTACGACAAGTCCGCCACGATGAAAAGCGATCGCAGTGGGAATGCTCAGGCCCTCGGCAAATACCGACGACTTGTCGGCGCGGTTGTCGCCATCGGTATCCTCAAGCACACGAATACGATCGCGGCCACTTCCTGACTCGCTGAGTTCATTGGGATAGTCGACCGTCTCGCAAACCCACAAGCGACCTTTTTCATCCCAGTTCATCGCGATCGGTTTACCGGCAGGATAGGCATCCGGTCTGTCCTGCTCCTCTATTCCATGGATCTCATTCTCATCCGCGAAGAGTTCGACGTGAAAACCTTCTGGCGTCACGATGTGCTTGATGGACTCTTCTGCCGGGGACGGTCGTTGCATCAGTTTGATTGGTTTGCCTAATCGACCCTTGGAACGATCAGCGTTGTAGTTGGGTATCTCCGGACCGACATCCATATACTCAAATGGCAGTAGGTCACCGGGAAGTTTCCGCATCGGCGGTAACGTCGTTGCAACGGCCGGTGCAGCCGTGATTCCCGTCTCACCTGCTCCGCATGCCCAACGGATACCTCGCTCAAGCAGATTATGGAAATGCGGCTGGTTCCACGTGTGACTATCATGTCCCCATGCGGTGTAGAACACGCGTCCCGTGCCATGAGTACGAATCCATGTCCACGGTTCACGCGTGTTGCCATTTGACTGCGCTCCGCCGGCACGGTATTCCAGCACCATGCGATTCTGCTCATTGTGCTTGTGGTGGACATAGGTTTCATCAAAACTCGTAAAGGTTTGATACCCTTCTAAAATTGGATGCTCCACACCGGCTGACTGAGTGGTCATTTCGCCTTGGCCGTGGCTTTTGAATTGACCTCCCATTAACGCGACAACTTCGGGCGAATTTCGAAAGCAAAACGTCGCACAATGAATTGGCACAAAGCCTTTCCCCGAGGCAACGTAATCAAGTAGTGCCTTGGCTTGCGACGGCTTAATGGTATCAATGTTGGCGTAGAGCACGAGGCCATCGTACTTACTGAGAGACTTTACATTGAGTTCGTCAGCGTCTTCGGTATAGGTGAGCTTGATGCCTCGCTCTGCCATAACTGGTTCGATGATCCGGAACCGCAATGAAGGCTTGTGGCCTTTTTGATCACCAAGAAACAGAATCTTAACGTCATTGTCAGAAGCAAAAGTTGCCACGTGGCCAACAAAAAACGCCGAAAGAAAGCAGAACAATCGAAAGTGATAATTATGGGCCAACAGCTTCCGGCTGTTCGCCAACAAACCCCCACACAACATAGTTATCACCACACGTTTCTTCATATTATAAAGAGAGAGTAAATGTTGCTTGACTCCAAAAAAATTTGGTTTGCCGGGTTGCCATCGTTTGTTTCTCTCCAAGAGATGCATCTGCAGTGCTTTGATTGTGGATTTGCCGGACAATCTATTGAGGCTTCTTATATCAAGGTTCTTATCAACGCTCTCTCACTTTGTGTTCATTCTGGGCTTCCAGGCGACAACTGTCGATGTACAGGTCTTTGAATCTGCCTTGGGCTTGGGCCTGAAAATGTACCGAACGCAGCCAGTCGTATTTTTCGGGGTTCCAGGGCAGGACCAGCTCGCCAGCTACCTGCACCCACTGACCGGCTTTCAGAGTAACCGGGTCGATGGTGACGGCATCGACATATTGTTTGCCAGTTTGGCGATTGACCTGAATGAATTGTAGTGCCACCTTGCCAACGCCTTTGCCGCTGCCAATCCGCATCCAGGCCGAAAGCCGGTAGCGTCCGCCGCCGTGCTTTTCTACTTCTTTTGTTACCTGCTGACTCACGCGATTCCGACTATTGAAGTTGTCCACCGGCTGGTAGGCAAAGCGACCTTCCTGTGGTGGCACAACCGCCGCACCGACCTGCCGGCCATTCCACGCAAAGCCAGCGATCTCGAAGCCTGGGTTCTTCAGCAGGTTGCTCGGGTCTGGACGAATCTGCCCAGCATCTGTCTCGATGTCCGATGAGTACGTCGCCACGGTTTTACCATCGCGTATGATTTTCAGGTTCTTGACGAAAGCCAGAGTGAAATTGCGTGGTGAGAAATCCTCGATCCAGCGGTCGCCCAGCTTGATGTCTTCGAAGGTGACGTTCTCGATAATCGACTCCGGCCCACCGCCGGTAATCTGGAAGGGATGCCCGTTGTCCGTCAAGGCAGAGATATTTTTCAGTAACACGTTTTTGAAAGAGCAGGGATACTCAGGCAGGTACATTTTTATGATGGGTTTGTTTCGACCAGGATTCTCGATACGGAAATCACGTATACCCACACCATCGATCCAACGATTCTCTCCGATGCCA
>PKCL01000349.1 GCA_002862165.1 Planctomycetaceae bacterium | reverse complement strand
CTGAAGTGAACGTGTTGTTGGTCTGTAGCTGGAAAACCACAGCCTGGTGTTCGTAAAGGGTTATTTTTGCAGTGTTTCTTCGAACTTTCCTCACTTTTCGCTGGATTGAAGAGACGCTCGCTAGGCTATATTTCAGGCTGTCTACCGTCCGATGGGGAAAGGCACGACGAGGTCATAATCACAATCGACCAGAGTGTGTGAAATACAAAATCCTCTCGATCTCAAAGAAATTCTGAAAACTGATCCAGATCTGCGTCTTCCATGGCTACAAGTACTTCATTAAAAAACGTCCAATTAGAGTCTTTCCAGTACTGCTTCCTGCCAGTTGAGATGCGGATGCCGCTGAAGTTTGGCAGTGAATCCGTGTCGCACGTTAATTGTCTGCGAGTTTCAGCAGAAGTTGTGAATTCGAGAGGTCAGCGAGCAACAGGCTGGGGTGAGACTCCACTCTCTGTGACCTGGGCCTGGCCGAGTGGGACACTTTCATATGAAACTCGATATGAAGTGATGGTTGCATTCTGCAAGCATGCTGCCCAGTCATTTGTGGAAGTGAATGAGTCTGGTCATCCAATGGAAATTGGTTATGTGTTTTTGGCAGACCGCCTGCCAATAGTCCTTGAAGCATTCAATCAGAATCATTCTACCGAACCGATGCCATATCTGGCCGCACTCATTGTTCTGAGTGCGTTCGATATTGCTATTCACGATGCGTACGGGAACCTTCATCAGATCGATATCTATGATACGTACAACAGTAAATACATGACTCATGATCTCAGTTACTATTTTCACTCGAGTCCAGAAGCGGATCAGTTTCAGGGGCTGTTTCCGGCGGACTTCCTAGAAGAGCAGCCATCAGTCAAGGTGCCTGTCTGGCATCTTGTGGGCGGGCTTGACCCACTCGAAGAGAGTGACAAAAAAGAGAGTGATCCAAAAGATGGTTACCCCATTACGTTAATTGAATGGATTAAGTCAGATGGTCTTCGATGTCTTAAAATTAAACTCAAAGGAACAGATTCACAGTGGGACTACCAGCGGATTGTAAAAGTTGGATCAATTGCCATGTCTACTGGTGTTGATGCTCTTTCAGTTGATTTTAATTGCACCGTCAAGACTCCAGAATACGTTAATAAAATTTTAGACAGACTAAAAAAAGAACAATCACAAATATCCGATCTGATTCTTTATGTTGAGCAGCCCTTTCCATATGACATTGAATCGAATCAGATTGACGTCTCCTCACTCTCCGCAAGAAAGCCACTGTTTCTTGATGAGAGTGCCCATGACTGGAAGTTTGTTGAACTCGGTCGTCAACTTGGTTGGACAGGTGTTGCCCTGAAGACATGTAAGACGCAAACAGGTGCCTTGCTGAGTTTGTGCTGGGCCAAATCGCACAACATGCCTCTTATGGTGCAAGACCTCACAAACCCAATGCTTGCACAGATTCCTCATGTTCGGCTTGCCGCTCATGCGGGCACAATTCGTGGAGTCGAGTCCAATGGAATGCAATTCTATCCGGCTGCATCAGCAGCGGAGCAACGGGTCCACCCAGGCATTTATCAGCGGCGGAATGGCGAGCTTGACCTTTCGACATTGAGTGGTTCAGGGTTTGGCTATCGCCTCTCCGAAATCAATCGGAAGCTTCCGTATTTTGCAAAAATAACGAAAAGTAATCGAAAACTGGAAGAATCGTGATCTTTCGTGTGATGCAAGTGCAGCGGCCCTCTCGAGAAAGGAGGGTGTCTTGCGCAAATTGCATTGCAAAATTAATAGTACCGGGTTATTTATGAATGATGCTTTCATTCAATTTTCATGTCACACTCGAAGTGGTTTTCCCAAAGATGAATAATACGAAACGCGGTGGATTTACACTCATTGAACTTCTTGTGGTGATTGCGATCATCGGTGTTCTTGTTGGACTTTTACTTCCGGCGGTGCAGACGGCTCGTGAGGCAGCAAGGCGTATGTCCTGTGGTAACAATCTCAAGCAAATTGGTCTTGCGCTTCATAACTACGAAACATCTCACCGGCATTTTCCACCGGGATATAACGATGTGCTACCAAGGGCATTTGGTAGTAGCCCATCACGTTTTGACAAAATCTGGGAAGGCATGGATATTACTGCCTGGTCGTGGGGAAGTTATCTGCTGCCGTTTATGGAAGCAGATGCTGCTGGGGATTTCGATACGTCATTTAGACCATGGGAATACTATACGAGAAATCAAATTAGTTTGGATGTCCTCCAGAAGCCGATTTCTGGTTTCATGTGTCCGTCAGACGCACTTGGAAAAGACGTGAATGATGGGGATGAAAGAGATGTTGCGCTGGATGGACCGCCACCACAAACCCCAAACCCGACTCCCATGCAACCAGGACCAGGCCATGGCGGTGGAACAATCATGTCCACTGCACGGTCAAACTACATTGGAAACAACACATGGTTTGGATGGTATGACCGTGGTCGTTTTGTGGGTGCGGACTCCACGAAGGGGAACCAATATGGAAATTCTGAAGCCCCAAGTAACTCAGGGATTTTCTGGCGAGGTTCAAGAGTTAAGATCAGCCAAATACTAGACGGCCTTTCAAAGACGATCATGATAGGTGAACGTTCGACAACAAGTGGCCAAGCAGGTTTGATCTACCTTACGCAGGCAAGTTCTGAAGCGCAGACCATAGAACGTACGCTTGGTACTGCAAATGCTCGTTTAAATACACCACCAGACTCCTCTGGGAATGCTACTGTGGAAGGACGCTCGGGGTATTCTTCAGATCATTCTGGTGGAGTGATACAGTTCCTTTACTGTGATGGTTCAGTGCACCAAATTCAAGATTCAATCGAACATGATTCAACCGCACAGTGGAGGTCAAAAACGGCTTTTTTGAATGCAAAAGCATTTGAAAAGCTCTGCAGCCGGCAGGATGGAGTATGGTAGTTCAAGAAAATTTGGGTTTTCTCACAGATGGAGTAGGGGAGTCTCTGTCCGATGAGTACCTAATTAAGGATTGAAGTAAAAGTTGACTGAGAGAATGTGGTTGTTCAGATCAGCGCCATCCTCAGGGATATCGATTTGCTGAAACAGATACCCGATTTCTGTTCTCCAGGGACTCCGCTTATTCGGTTTTCGTCCCATGCCTACAAACACCCGATTTTGATTATATCCGGTCACTGCTCCCCAGTCGGTATCACGAAGATGAAAAAATATTTCATCCCAGGCTACCCAGAGTAGATCAGGATGATGCTCAAGTGGTTTCTGTGCTCGCACAAGCTGTCGGAAACGCCAGCCAACCTGTGCCCCAGCTGAGACAAAACGCTGCTCTAGTCGACTACGAAATTGGAATGAAACATCGCCTCGCTGTTGTGTTGTTATCCATTGCTGCCAGAATCTGTTCTCATGAATATCAAAACCTGGGATTCTTTCTCCAATCCATGCATAGCCAGCCCAGACAGAATTTTTATCATTCAGTCGACGTCCGATACCTGGCCGAATAATTCCTTGAGTAAATACAAAGTCGTCACCAGAGTATCTCCAATGGGCATCAAGCCACCAGAGGGCATT
>PKCL01000170.1 GCA_002862165.1 Planctomycetaceae bacterium | reverse complement strand
ACTCAGAGAATTGGTGAAACAGCCGATTGAGGAACTCGTCGAAAATCGTTACACAAAGTTCCGCCAGATGGGCACGTTTCTGGAAGACTAACAAACCGATGCTCGAAACGACGAACGCCTGAAGAGCGACTCCCTACGACACAAAGCAGGGCAGAAGGAACTCAGAAAAGTGTATTTCCCGCGTGTTTCTACCCCTTCTCCAACGTCCGATAATGTCTGTTATGTCCGGTTTGCACCCTATTTTCACGGCGTTTTCTAACGACACTCCCCTTCGCACCCTTCCATCTAGTCGAACTGGCTCATGGTCGAACTGGCTCATGGTCAAACTGGCTCACGGTCGAACTGGTAATGGAGTCTGCGAACCCACCGGAAACCTCTGCGGAACATTTCCCTGCCATTGATTTTGCGGCGGCAGAACTGACGCCGGCGATGGCACAGTACTACCACTAAATGCAGAATTCTGATTGAGATAGCGATCAGCAGCATCTACAGCATTTCCTGTCGAACTTTCTGGAGTCATCCATGCCGCAGCCGCTTTCACAGGAGATGAAGATTCTCCCCTTCCAACAGACTCATCGCCTGCTTCAACACCCGCCCAGGCGGCAACTGACGTCACACCTTCAAGGACACTCTGCCACGAGGCACCATCATTTTGGCTCGACTGAGCAGCAACCACACCTTGCGAAGAACTGACGTCACCTGCATCGAACTGCTGCTGAAACTGTTGCAGGAACGGATCGACTGTCTCGTGGATGTCTGCGGGCAGAAACTGGTCTGCTTCACCTATTAACTTCGCAACAATCTGGCCGCTCTGACTCCCTGTTATTTCACTGCGGTAAGCCGGCATCATCGTAACTGCGAAAAACGTTACAACCACACAAATGAGAGCTCCTTTTGCAAGACCGAATACCAAACCTAACTGATGATCAAATGCCGAGAGGTGCACTGCATCAATTAATGAAGATACAAAGCGGAATGTAACCCAAACAACCAATGACGTTCCGACATATAAAGCCAGCATTGCAAGCAGCCTGTTCCACGGTGGCGGCTGACCTGTGAGCGAAGAAAGCTCACCACTGAAACGCAGTGAAACATAGGAACTCAGGCAGATTCCGGCGATCCACGCTATCTGCCAGACGATTCCTTTGAAATAGCCGAGAACTCCTGCCGTTGCCAGCAGCCCAAGCATCACCATGTCATAGCTATCGATCGCCACGCACGCTCTCCTTACATTGCCTTAGGATTCACCTGCATACGACAAACAAGCGAATCTTCGGGACTGTAGAAGGTATCGCATTGGCCAAGAAGTCCAGTTTCCAGAGGAAATACGACTGAACTGGACTAGCCAGAAGTGTGCATCTTTCCTGCATTGCCTAACCATCCTTCCTCTCCAGGTGCTCTTTTCTAGAAAATACTTTTTTAACGGTCAGGCAGAATAAACCACTTCGGCAGTGTAGGGGGTGCAAAAAAAAAGGCTCTCTGCATCAAAGGGCAAAGAAGCCGAAGTTCCTTTACACAGCGGTGTTGTTTGAGGGTGCAATGTGCGCCTGGTGATTGAGGGAACAATTTCCAACAACGGCGTAGGGTTGCTGTAATTTGCAGTAATTCTTTTACAGAGCAACGCCTCTCGAGGAGGGATTCGCAGAGTGCCGGGATTCCGTGAGCACATTACCGGTTCAACGATCGTTGGGATCGGTTATGGGACAGCCGCTTGGTATGTCGGTGAGATTCCACCACTGACATGCCTCCTTGGCGCTGGCCTGTGCTCGGTTGCAGGTATGCTCCCTGATCTTGATAGTGGACCAGGCATTCCCCTGAAAGAAAGCGTTGCGTTCGCTGCAGCTGTTGTACCTGTCATGCTGTTACCTCGCCTTCAACAGATCAGCATGCCTGCAGAAGCACTTATCCTCATTTGCGCAGCAATTTATCTTGCAATTCGATTTGGGGTTACTTTTCTTCTTAAAAAGTTTGCTGTCCACAGAGGAATGTTCCACAGCGTACCATCAGCAGCCATCGCCGGCCTCACTGCTTTTCTGATTTTCTCATCTGAAGAACCAATGCGTCGATATTTCGTAGCCAGTGCTGTTGTCCTTGGATTTTTAACCCACTTGATTCTTGATGAAATCTGGTCTGTAAAACTAGGCATGTTCGGGCCCAAAATAAAAAAATCTTTTGGAACAGCCGTAAAATTCATGGGCAACGAAGCATGGGCCAATATCGTGACGTATCTCCTTGTCATTGTTCTTGGGGCATTGGCTGCGACTGACGCTGCTGTCAACGAAAATTTATCTGTGGTTCGTCAACAGGTAGAACAGGCCGCCATTCAGTATCCCACCTACCCTTCAACTCAACCGGTCTACAGACGGTAAGTAGTCACTTCTTGCATTGGGCATTGCAAGGGTCCTCTTGCTTGTCTCCTGATCTTGTTAGATCATACACAGGATGTGAAATCTCATGCTGCTAGAGCCCTGCTATTTCAGAAAGAGTTCAACCCCGTGGCTCCTTCAATAACTGAAATAGGCATCACCAACTCAGGCGTGCAACCACTGCTTGTTGGATACCTCACCCTCATCAGTATGGCGGCATTTGCAGGCGGCGTTTCTGTAAGCTTCCTGACTCTCGGCCACCGCAGACTACAAGTCTTACTCTCCTTCACTGGCGGCGTCTTACTTGGAGTTGGAATGCTGCATATGATCCCCCACGCGTACCTCGAACTCAATCAGCGAATTGACAGGACAATGAGCTGGGTCCTCTTTGGTTTTTTCGTAATGTTTCTGCTTGAGCGAGCGTTTCATGCGCATTCACACCATACTGCTGATGGCTGTGAAAGCGGCACCACATGCCTCCATGACCCCGCTGAGCATGATCGCTTGCATGGTCATGCTCCTGACCCGAAGCACCACAAACACGGTGTAAGCCAATGGGGATGGAGTGGCGCCTTTATTGGACTCGGACTTCACAGCCTTGCCGATGGTGCAGCACTCGCAGCAGCCGTTAACTCAGACATGGGACACGGCATCACCTTGTTTGCCGGACTTGCAACCTTCCTTGCAATTTTACTTCACAAGCCTTTCGATGCTGGGATCATTGCAACGCTCATGATTGGCTCAGGGCTCTCCAAGAATGCTCGACTCGGGCTGAATTTTCTCTATGCTCTTGCCGTCCCAGCGGGCGCGACCATATTTCTATTAGGAATTAGCTTTTTTGGTGATTCCCAGTCATCAATTACTGGTGCATCGCTCGCCCTAGCGGCTGGTGCATTCATTTGCATCGCTGCTGCTGATTTACTACCTGAGGTGCAGTTTCATAGTCATGATCGGATTCTTCTGACTATCTCTCTTGCCATCGGAATTGCCTTGGCGTGCGTAATAACTCAACTGGAACAAACAAGCCATCCGCATAATCTAGTCACGACGAATGATGTTCTTATTGATTCGCAATAAAAACTGAAAATCAATCATAGCGTTGATGAACCCACAACGGTCTCCTCGAGATCAACATCTAGACCACGGGCTTGTCGGACTGCCCGTACCTCTCCAAGAACATCTTCGATGAGCGATTGCTGTTC
>PKCL01000398.1 GCA_002862165.1 Planctomycetaceae bacterium | reverse complement strand
TAGCAGTCATACTCATGCCGCTTGGTATGGGAGGGCGGCATCCTATAGGCCAGCTTTTTCTGAGTTCTGCAGCAGTAGCAGCCGCAGGTGCATGGTTTGTTCGTTGCTATCACAGGAATGATGCCGGCTGGGAATTTAGTATTCTTGATCTGCTCTTTGCTACAGGCATGGCAGTTGCTGTTATTCAGGTCCTACCGGTTTCAGCGGCTCTTATCAAATATATTTCACCACATCTTTCAACGCTTCTACCATGCTGGACGGATGGGCCTTGGACCCTTGGACAGTGGACCACTATTTCATTGTCACCTGGTGAAACATTTGTTGGCATCGGAATTTTTGTAGCTCAAATTGTTCTTGTCGGATGCATCTTTCAGTCAATCCGATCAAGTCAAGACATTGAACGAATCCTACTCGTTGTTGCAGTAGCCACCGGGCTTATGGCGGCACTTGGCGTCGTGCAGTACCTCACCAGTAATGGAAACTACCTCTGGTTCTACGAGTTCGCTTTCAACGATACACGAAGTATTGTGAAGGGAACATTTAGCAATCGAAACCATTACGCAAGTTTTCTGGCAATTGGTGCGGGATCGCTCGTCTGGTGGACCTTTAAACCCGATCCAACCAAGCAAGACAGCAAGACATCGTCACAGGAATCGTCTCGAAGTATTAGAAAGCGACAACGTTCTTCAGGCACACAGCGCACCCCGGATATTCAGCCCGAATATCGACTGGCTATTGGTTTAGTAGTTCTTGGAGTAACCACATTTTCTGTGTTGCTCTCACTCTCGCGTGGTGGCACCATGAGCCTTGCAGCAGTTGGGCTTGTCACCACAGGAATGCTTCTCAAGACCAAGCGTATTACCCCAAAAGTAGCTGGCGGATTTCTTGCTGTACTTCTTCTTCTTGGAACGGCCCTGACTATTCATGGAATGGATCGCGTCAATACACGGCTGGATACAATCTGGACTGAATTGGGTGACATTTTCAGTGATGAGAAAGAAGCTGGTTTCGGTGGTCGCCGTGAGGTATGGCAGGCAGCGGTGGAAACAATCACTGACTTTCCGGTTCTTGGCACAGGCATTGGAAGCCACGCTGCCGTCGCGAAAGCTTATATGCCACCAACCGATAAAGTGATTTGTACGCACGCAGAGAACAGCTATCTGAATCTTGGTGTTGAGACAGGACTTATCGGTCTGGGAATAGCCATCATAAGCCTTCTTGTTGGACTCGTATGCTGCGGGGTTGTGTTCTTCAAGGGTACAGCACAGGAGCAGATAATCGCGATTGCACTGACCGGTAGCTTGACTGCCGGTACAGTTCATGCTGCCGGTGACTTTATTTGGTATGTGCCGGCATGCTCCACACTGATGATGCTACTTGGAGCATGCGCTGTGAAGCTGGCGTCAAGTCATACACAATTTATCACACTGACACGACTTAACCTTGACCGAGCCTCTGCCGCGATTGCCAGTGTTAGTGCTGTGACAGTGCTTCTTTTTGTTGGCTACAGCCAACTTCAGGCATCCAAGGCCCAGGTTTTCTTTGAAGACTCAATCAAACAATCACGTACGCTTGAAAAACTAAGCCGACAAAGCATCGGTCAGGCTGCGCAATACGCTGCGAAAACCAAGCTAAGAACTGCTGAACTACCCGCTGAGAGCACCAATGAACAGAGCATTGCCAAAGAACTTGAGGCTCGGATTGATTCTCTTGAAAAAACTGTTGCTCTTCAGCCTAATCATACGCAGGCGTGGACGGATTTGGCATTCTGCAAATTGGAGCGCTTTGGCCTGACACGTCGAATAGCTGGTGAAACAATCAGCCTCACTGAAATTCGGCAGACTATTGAACAGACTCAATTCGAATCAACGGAAGCTCGCACAGCATGGATACAGAAGATCACTGGCGAGAACTTTCAGGATCTCACTCAGGCTATGAATGCCGCACTACGTGCCGTGACCGTCAATCCTTGTGCAGGAAATGCATGGTGTGTGCTTGCAGCGACTTCATTCCTGAACACTCAAGATTCTCATTTACCACAGGCCTGCATCAAGCAAGCACTACGTGTTCGACCACACGAAGGTCAGGTACTTTTTGAGGCTGCGAACCAGGCTGAACTTGATGGCAGTCCCGCTCGTGCAATGCAGCTACGGGAACAGTGCTTTGCTGAATGCCCTTCTGAACGGGGTCGTATTCTAAACGTGTTGATTCCGATGATGTCTGGGATACATACATGCGAACTATTGACACCGGATGTGACTGGCTTACGTGCAATTGATCGTCTCTGGTCTCAATCTTCTTCAAAAGAAGAGATGAAGCCAGTAAAAGAGCTTCGGCTTGCCAAGGTTTATGAAGCAGCACAACAGGTAAAGGGGACCACACAATCAAACCTTCTGTACGAAGCTGCCATTATCGAACGAACGCTTGGAAACACTGAAAACGCCGCGGCTACCATAACAGCAGCACTTCTTGCTAATTCAAACAACTATCAGATGCGGCTTATGCATATTGATTTAGCTTTGGCATTAGGTGATGCAGCCACAGCAAAGCAAGAAATCGACTGGTGCCTCTTGCGACGCCCGGACAGTCAAAAACTTCAGGGGCGGATTCAACAACTCAAGCAACTGCGCATCGAGCAGGCAAGCATTCCGTTAACATTAGATGATTCAATCACATCGCCCGGAGAACATCGATAAACACGTATGTCCTGAAGAATTCGACTAACTACCTCTCACAGCTCTTTTCATCTACTCATTGCACCCTACTTCACCGACTTGTGCCTAAGTAGTTCTGCCAAAGAAAGTCGAAGCAGCCGAGGCAATCGCTGGCCAGATTGGAACACCACAAGAAGTTCCACTCAAACGTTCAGCGTAGCATTCAGCTACAACTTTTTTTGAATCACTCTGCTTCGAGTTTTTTTCGTGCAGATTCAATTTCTTGTTCCTGTTCTTCAGACACCACAGGCCAGGTCAGACCAAGTTGCTGAATCGTGCCAGCCAATATGGTGGCAACCGCAGCACGACTCACCCACTTTTTGTCCGCAGGAATGACATACCACGGTGCATAGTCCGTACTGGTGGCAGCAATCATCTCTTCATACGCTTTTGTATAGTTATCAAAGTATTGTCGCTCGGTAATATCAGCACTGGCAAACTTCCAGTGTTTATCAGGCCTGTTAATACGATCAAGGAATCTACTTTTTTGTTCTTCTTGTGAAACGTGGAGAAAAATCTTCACAATCTTTGTGCCGTTGCGGGCAAGATGCTTTTCGAAGGCATTGATATCCTCAAATCGATCATGCCATGTCTGATCTTCTGCATGCACATTCGGGATACTTTGGGCTTCTAAAAGATTTGGGTGCACTCGGACAATAAGCACTTCTTCGTAATAGGATCGATTAAATATGCCAATCCGACCCCGTTCAGGAAGTTTTTTCATGCAACGCCAAAGAAATGTATGATCGAGATCTTCTAAAGATGGCTCCTTGAAACTCGTGACTTCAACACCCTGCGGATTGACGCCACTCATTACATGCTTGATGGCACCGTCTTTACCCGCAGCATCGAGTG
>PKCL01000156.1 GCA_002862165.1 Planctomycetaceae bacterium | reverse complement strand
TTTGCGTATTATTTGCAACAAACTCCTCTTTTTTCGCCGATTCAGACTTGAAGACCATTTTGAAGGTTGTGATCTACCACTGTACGGGAAAAACTGACTAGCCGCAGCGGACAACAGGTGGGGAGGGCAGAGATGGAACTGAGCCAACTACGGCCAACAGAGCGAGTAGTAGGGTGATATACGGAAAGGGTGGTATGCCGAGCAATATTTCAACTCACCGAATCTCAAGAGTCCGCACTTCATAAAGTGATGAGGGATGGAACTTCATCTGCACACGTTTGCGTACCCAAAAACGATCGTACTGATCGATTTCTATTCATGGTGCGTTTTGTACGATATTTTTCAATCGTGTCTGCAGGGCAGGGTAACATCGAAAAAAGGTAGACAAATATCAGAAGCAGTTAGACATACCATTCGAAACTCATTCGCAGGAGCAGTCTTTTTACGTTCATGGCTGGGCATTCACTACGACGAGTTACTTACCCCGGCCCCTGCCGCATCCTGGAGGGCACTGCGAATCGTAGTGAGACGTTTTGAGTCTTCGACTTTCGCACCAGCGAAATCAACAACATGAAACGCGTCAACAATTTGATCAAGATAGGTACTAATTTTTGCGGATCGCACAGAAAACTGGTGCTCATACAGGGTCTTTGAAAGTGATAGGAGAAGACCATCCGAATCTTCGGCAAACACCTCAATGATTGTGGCATCAACGGACGAGTCATTGTCTACCTGTACGCGCGGCGGCGACACGGCAGCCGCTTGCATTTCAGACGCTAGAGGGTTCCACCTTCGGCGTATCGAAGGAATTTCATTCTGCAAACACGACTCAACAGCCTGTGTAATCTCTGACAACCGACTCTCTGGGGCTGGACCAACAAAGTCTCTGTCAACAACACGGAAATAGTCGATCAGATATTCGTCATCAAGCGTATGGATGTCAGCTGAGAGCACCTCAAGCCGTTGGCTTGCCAAGCCAGCAGCAATGCGATGAAAAACTCCCGACACCTGAGATGCACGAAGCCCTACTGTTACCGATATTGTGGATGTTTCTGACTGCCACTGCACAGCAATATACTGTCCGCCCTCTGGGAGTTGCGTCAGGCGAGTGAGATTGTCAACAACATGCTCTGGTTCAGATGACCGGATGTACCCTCGAGGAAGACCCGTTGCGAGCCGCGCGAGCGGGTGATCTTTATCAAGATGTGCGACAAGATTACAGATTTCCGCGCGTTTAAGATCCGCCCCACGATCGTTCGCGTCGGGGTCAAGAAACTGCAAGGTACGGTTATAAAGATCACTGAGAAGCTCTGCCTTCCATTGATTCCAGACACCCGGTCCGACGGCTGCGATATCCGCCATTGTTAAAACAGTCAGGAGCCTCAACACCTCGGGAGATCCAACTTCACGTGCAAAAGCCAACACTAGCGAATCGTCATCGACATTCCGTCGAAAAGCCAGTTCTGCCATGAGGAGATGCCGCAGTACAAGAAACTCAAGTATTTCTGATTCAGCCTCATCCAGCTGAAACAAGGCAGCAACTTCTCGGGCAATACCCGCACCTACCTCACTATGATCACCTTCATACCCTTTGCCAAGGTCGTGAATGAGGAGCGCGAGCAGTAAAATTCGACGACGACGACGAACCTGCCGCCACACATCACCAAGCCATCCCTCATCAACATCGAGCTCACTCGCTTTTTCAACCGCTAAAAGGCAGTGTTCATCAACAGTATATTTATGGAAGTTATTAAATTGTAAAAGCCCTCGAGCATGGGCAAAAGCCGGCATTAATCGCTCAAGAAGACGCAATTCATGAAGCCTTCGAAGTGCTGGACTGATTGGAGACACGGCAGAAAAAAAAGTGAGAAACCGCTGCCTTGCCTGGCTTGTGACAGGCGGAGTCTCTTTTGCAATTAGCTGTCGCAAGGCAGTCCAATTTGTTGGTTCTACAGGCACCGCGTAGAGCATTGACAATTCAATGAAACGGACGATCCGGTCCATATCAGATGCGACCTCACCAAGAGAACTTGGTAGCACGGCGACAGCCATTGGACCAACAACAAAACAAGAGTCCACTCTATTTCCAAATAACCCAGTCGTCCAACTTCGTAAACGTCTACCACCTTCTGCCTGCTGCATTAACCCTCGCGTCACCTGCTCAACTTCACGGGTGTATCCAAAATAAACCTGCATAAAGTGCTCAACGCCGAGCATTCCAGCATCTGCCTTAAATTGACGTTTCTCAGCAAGGCGAACCTGCTCTTCGCGTGTGAGCTCATCACTTCCTCTACCAGCTTGAATATGAAGCTCGACCCGAAGGTTTCGGAGAAAACCCATGGCGAGCCCAAGCATCTCAAAATCTGTATCCGATAGACCGCGGCTCTCTCCCTTCCAAAGTCCGCCAGTATTCACCGAAATGAGACTCTCACCCTCGGGTAAGGGCTGCGGCCCCAGAGGAGGGAGACGATCAGACTCAAGAAACGCCAGCCACCTTGCAAGTTGAATATCTCGAATACCACCAACTGAGCGTTTAACATTCGGTTGCAAAAGATAAACCGTTTCTCCGTATTTTCTGGCTTCTTCTCTTCGTGCCTCTAAGAGCAGACGGGCCATTTTACGGCGCGAACGCTGCGACATGACTCGCAGACGCTTAACGAGCTTCCGACAACGGCTCTCATCGCCAACGAGAACACGCATTTCCAACAATGAACTGAAAACCGTCGCATCTGAGCTAGCCAGCTGGATTGCCTCGCCTGTCGTTCTGACGCTCTGCCCAACCTCAAGGCCTGCATCAAAAAGATCCTGCAAGAGCCGCCGAGCGGCATCTGCAAATGCGTCACCTGGCCCCGTGATTCCAGCAGTTGACGAAGGGCTGTCAGAGACTTCTGTGATATCGTGCAACAACATAAGATCTACATCTGACCCCGGCGTCATCTCCCCACGTGCATATCCACCGTGTGCTACAACTGTCACTCGCTTACTCACTTCAATACGATCACTCTCTGGTAGGTCCTCTAGGATCGCAGCCCAGATTGCTCGTACCGACTGATCAACTGCCTCAGTTCGTAATCGACAGAGCGATAAGCCGTCCTCCCCGGATGCATGCCGCTTCTTAATTTCTTCCGAAATTTTCTTCAGCAGAGTTCCTGCGACTCCAACAGACTTCCTGGGCATCGTACCTGCCATCCTTCTCGTGGATAAGTTGCTCATGAAGGATGCCATGGGTCATCGACAACATTTGCTCTGTTATTGACTGTTCGAGCCAATACAAACAACAAGTCTCCTAGACGATTCAAGTATTCAATCGCGTTTGCAGGCACTGTCGTCTCAAGACGACTCGCCAGTGTGACAACACGTCGTTCCGCACGACGACATACGGTTCTGGCAACGTGTAGTGATGCAGCAAGTGGGCTTCCTGTCGGTAGAATAAAATTAGCGAGCGGCTCGAGTTCTTCTTCGTATTGATCAATCGCATTCTCCAACGCCTGAACCTGCCGCACATTTATTCGTTCATCGTGTTCTCCAGGTGTGGCTAATTCAGCACCCAGTTCAAACAAATCACACTGAATTGTTCTGAACAATGCGTCAAAGGGCTCACCTGCC
>PKCL01000091.1 GCA_002862165.1 Planctomycetaceae bacterium | reverse complement strand
CCTCGAGGCTTATAAAGCCAGTCTTCCAGAAAATATGAAGCAGAATCACAATCTAAGTGAGTCTCTTCGTCTTTTACAGGAAGCCTCTCGTGAAACGCGGCATCTCATTTCTGGGATTCGCCCACCAACTTTAGATGAACTCGGGATTATTGATTCCATAGAAATGTTAGTGGCAGATACTCGCCTGGAAATCAAAGATATTCACTTTCGACACACGTTGCAAAAAAAACGCTTGCCAACGCAGCTAGAAGTATCTCTTTTTCGTATTTCTCAGGAATCGCTCACCAATATTCGAAAGCATTCCAAAGCAAACCAAGTACATGTGGATTTAAGTCAAGACGAGGGAGGAAAAATCTTATTGATTATTCAGGATAATGGCTGCGGCTTTGATTCAACGAGCCCGAGTGATAATCATTTTGGTCTTGAAGGCATTCGGCAAAGAGCAATTCATTATGGTGGATCTGCCAGCATCCGGAGTCGACCTGGAAATGGAACCACTGTGCAGATCGAGTTCCCAGCTTCTGTCACGTAGGGTACCAATGAAAATAAATTGCAGCAGACCGTGACAGGTGATTGCACAAATCGAGTAAGTGAAATCCCAAAAATACAATTGGCCGCAACGGCCTTCTGTTCTTCTTGGCCAAAAAGACTATTCCGTGCCTTCAGGGCGGCCCACACACACCAAGCACATGTCGTCGCTACGCACCTGCCCAGCAGCATGTCGCTCTACATCAACAAGAAGTCGTCGGCCAACTGCCGCTGGTGAATCAGCTGGCTCAGACAAAACCTCTTCTAGCCGCTTCAGGCCATAAATCTCATTCTTATGGTCCATCGCCTCACTGATACCGTCTGTATACAGGACGAGCGTGGACCCGGCATCTACGGCAACCTCAGCAGCTTCGTACACATATGTAGGATCAACACCGAGTGGTAATCCTGCTTCCTCAAATCCGACTGACTTAACGCTCCCGTCGGCTTTTCGTAAATACGTTGGGAGATGCCCCGCGGACACAACGCTCACCATATTTGTTGTCGAGTCGAGCACTACAACAACAAAAGTGGCAAATCGGTCATCCCACCCACTTCTCATGAAACTTGCATTAAGCAGCGTGACAGCCTTCGCGACGTCTGCCTCAATCGCGAGAGTGTAACGCACATCTGCGGAAAGAGCTGCCATGACAAGTGCCGCAGACACACCCTTGCCTGAGACATCAGCCAAAACTACTGCCAAGCGGTTTTCACCAAGCGGAATATAAGAAAAATAATCTCCACCAACCTGGTGGGCAGCTTCATAAAAATCAAATACCTCGAAGCCCTTAATCTTCGGGGGAACCGATGGCAGCAAACCTTGCTGCACACGATTTGCCAATTCTAAATCTCTCTTGAACTGTTCCTGAGCTACTTTTTCATCATGAGCCGTTGCCTGTTCAACCGCCTTAGCAGCCTGTCCCGTAATTCCAGCAAGAACCTCGAGATCGTCTTGGCTAAACCCATTCTGTATATCACGAGAATCAACCTGAAGTACTCCAAGAACGACTCCGTCTCCACTAATAAATGGCACACACATGACTGAGCGTATATTACAGTCAACAACACTCTCATTTAACCGAAATCGACTGTCACTCGTGGCATCTGCTGAAAGTATTGCTGTCTGCGATGATGCAACTTTATTCACCAGAGAAAGGCTCAGCCGAAGACCACCTTTCTCCTCAGCATTTTTTAGCTTTTTTGCACGCAAAACCAGTCTGTTTGTCTTTACATCAGTGAGCAAGACAAACCCGCGTTCGACATTCGGAAAAATATCGAATAGACCGTCTAAGAGGCGTGGCAACACCTCTTCAAGCGAAAGCGACGCACCAAGGGCTCGATTCAAACCGATTACAGCTCGCAATTTCGCCTCAGCATTTTGACTAATTCCCTCGTCTGCTGATGGACGTGGAATGTCTAATTGAGAGACGATCATCGACTCTTCATCGTGTGACTGAAAAACCGCTTGCGATTCGTCTGTTTCCCCCCCAAGCGATACCCACTCCGAAGGAGTTGTATCACCGACTGTGAAAACCAGCCGGTCGTCGCAGACGCCGATCTCGTCCGCGGCCTCAAGCCGATGTTGGCCAGTGAGAATCTCGCCATTGAGAATCGTTCCGTTCCGGCTACCAAGATCTTCAACCCACCAACCATCGTCTTTCATTTCAACTGCTGCGTGCTGGCGACTTACGGAGCCTGAATCCACAACAATATCACAGCCGGGATGTCGACCAATGATCGTTTTCTCTTTGACAAGGCGATATCTCTCGCCCGCCTTGCCACCAGTCATCAATACGAGGAACGACACGGTGTCTCAACCTTACTTTTCAATTTCATGAACTATTTGATGCGTTCGTTACTACCGACCGCCAGCAGTCTTGCCTAACGATTGCCCACCGATAACCTTTACGTCAGGCTACCACAACTCTTGTGAATGATCATGGATCACCGCAATTCCAGGAAACTCCTACCAATTCAAGAGAACTATGCCCGCAGCGTAAACCATAGCTCTCTCTTCCTTATGTTCGTTCGCACCAGAGAAGTTTTAATGTACCGGTTTGCGATACCAAACCTCTGGCGATTTTGCCGGTCTAATCGTAACGGCAAATGGTTCATACCCCTCCACATCAACCTTGGGAGGTCCGTCCCCGGTGGCTTCAGAGACCTCTTTCTCAACATCACTGACTATTGTCTTTGATAAGATTTCCCATTTTTGCTTTTTGTTCCAACCGATATCGTTATTTGCACCCATTAAAAGACCGACAACAAAAGTTGCTAGAACGCCGATGAAAAAACTTTTTCCATCAAATGATTGATTCATTTCGGACATGCCACACCCTATTTCTGTTAAACTGTGAATGGAGCAAGTATTATCGGTCTCATGGCGAACAATAGCAACTCATTTCGAATGAGTTCATGGTCTACTTGAGAAGTGCCGAGAGGGGCAGGGCATACACTATTAATTGGCTTGGGTTTTCCAACTTCGTGTGGGCCCACAAGATGCTTGCTGAATCACCACAATCCATGCCCAAGAATGACCTTGACGAAGCGATCGAAGATGCTCCAACCACACGTACAGAACCATTCTGGAGTGGCAGTCAAAGCAATTTTTTCCTGATGCTTTGTATAACGTTTTCAGAGTTCTTTATTTTGCTGTTCAGCAACTCAAGAAGAACTCGTCGATAGTGAGATCAGTGACACGCAACCCCAAGATGTAAAGGTTCCTATTCAACGATGAAAACACTGATTTTATTCGCAGAGTACCTTATCAACGGCATTCATACCATGCAAATGCGAATTAATACGTTTCAGCAGGCATTATTAAAACGACGTGAAAATCGGCTTCAGAAATTTCCTGAAAGAATGATACAGGACAAACCATCAACTACATCTGTAGAACAGGGTGCAGAAAAATGTGAATAGAATTTACTACGAATCTTGGCCGTGCATCTACCTGACCGCTGGCCTTTGGTACGCCGTGTCAGACCAAGTAAGGATTCCGCAAAAAATAAACGGTAGGAAAAGTCAACCACACCGTAAACGCTAAACCTACCCCGAAACTCTTTGCCAAATCGTGCGTCACTAC
>PKCL01000184.1 GCA_002862165.1 Planctomycetaceae bacterium | reverse complement strand
ATTCGACTTTCTCTTGGGACAGAGTGGGTACCTCTGGCAACGACTGGATTCTCTGGCAATTTTGAGATTGGATACGCTTTCTACCGTCAACTTTTTTATGTCAATGGCGTCGGCAATCAAGCCACTGGCATACAACAAACTGTTGATCTCCCAAGCACTATTATGTTTCGGTTAGGCCTTGCCTACTAACGCATGCGGAGAAGAACATGACTTCTCAAAAGCATCGTGACATATCATGGTTGCTTCTCATCGTAGGCCTTACCTGGTTGCCATGGAATTCATGGACATATGGTGATGAGATCATTCCACTCCCGCCGGTCGAGTCGATTGATACCAGTTTCTTTGAAAAAATTCGCTTTGCTGCACTCGGTGATCCCCAAGACCTGACCGAGCCACTTCTCCCAGACGATGTTGCTCCACCGGGTCAGCCACGACAGGAAAACAATCCACCCGGTCGAAAACTTCCTCCTGGTGCAAAGCCTGGGGCCCTCCAACAACTCATTCTTACGACGACAGAATTACCTCGGCTGGGTAGCAACGGCCTTGGCCTTGCCACGCTCGATATGAGCCTCACCCTTGGCATGCCTGCGCCGACAGTTGATTCACCGCTCCTCATCACGCCCGGTTTCGGCTGGACCTTTGTGGATGAAGCAACCGGTCCAATGGATCCTGGTCTTCCTGCCACGCTGTATGAATCTTGGATTCAGGCACGCTGGATGCGGAAAATTGGTAAGCGTTTAGGTGTTGATCTTGCGGTCGCTCCCGGCTGGTACAGTGATTTTGTCAATGACAGTGCTCAAGCACTCCGGGTTACAGGTCACGGATTTGGTGCCTGGGAGGCTCGTGAAGATCTCCGTGTCGTTGCTGGTGTCATCTACCTTGATCGTTATGACGTCAATCTCCTGCCCGCTGGCGGCTTACTCTGGACTCCAAGCGATGATCGACGCTTTGAGTTCATATTCCCGCGACCTCGTCTCGCCTGGCGAATCAAAGAAACTTCACAAGCTGCTCAATGGGTTTATCTCGCTGGTGAATTTGGAGGAAATCAGTGGGCTGTTCGTCGAGACTCTGGCGTAGATGACATTGTGGTCTATCACGACTATCGTTTGCTGGCCGGATGGGAGCGAAGACCTGCAGATCTTGGAATCAGCTGGCGTCTGGAAACCGGCTGGGTGACTGGTCGGCTTGTTGAATATTATGTGACTGATACAGCCGACTATCACCCCAGTGACACGTTTCTCGTGCGGCTAGGTGTCTGGTATTAAGACACATAGATCTGAGCGCAGACATGACATTTGTTACATATCGTGCCCACAATGGTTTTTCGCCACAGTTCAAAGGTCCAATTCATGCAACCTGGTGACTACCTGGTTCACTACCACGATGCAAATCTTTTGATACTTGAAAAACCTTCAGGGCTCCTTTCCGTGCCAGGACGAGGGCCAGATTTACAAGACTGTCTTTCTAGCCGAGTTCAGACACGCTTTCCGACTGCGCTTGTTGTGCATCGTCTTGATCGGGATACGTCAGGTCTCATGATCATGGCACTGGATAAAGCGTCGCAGCGAAATGTCAGTCTTCAGTTTGAAGAGCGCAAAGTTCAAAAAGTGTATGAGTGCATTGTGCAGGGAACCCCTAAAGAACACTCGGGGTGCATTACACTACCGATCGGACGAGATCTGACACGGCCACCGCGTTACAAAATTGATCACGAAAACGGACGCTTTTCAGAAACATCGTGGCGCGTGCTGGAAAGTCAGAACGGTAATACTCGTCTCCAAATGAAACCGCTCACAGGTCGTTCTCATCAAATACGGCTTCATCTTGCTTCTGTTGATCATCCCATTCTTGGTGATCCGTTATATGCAGATGCCACTGCCCTTGCGGCTGCAGACCGTCTTCTTCTTCATGCTCAGGAAATACAGTTTTCACATCCAATGACCGGGGAAACCATGTGCTGGCGGTCCTCCTGCCCGTTCTAATTCAACCGCATCATGACGATCCTACAAATGCTCGCACCGCATGAAGAAATGCCTCTGTATTCTCGACGTGCACCCAATGACCAGCGTTCTCAATGACCTGTCGATGCGCTGACGGGAAGAAGTGTTGAATGACTTCCTTATGCTCGGGACCAACAAAGGTTGAATGTTCTCCTTCAAGAAAAAGCGTTGGGCGGTGAAATTGACGACCGTTTAGTGAATCAGGCCAATCAAGAATCTGGTCAAAATACTGTTCGATTACATCAAGATTAGCGATCCATATAAGTCCCTCTGGCCGACTCATAATATTTGTAACTAAGAAACCACGAACTTTTGGATCGGGAATCGTATCTGCCAGGGACAGTTCGACATCTCGACGATGGGAAAGCGTCGCAAGTGGCACTTTCTGCATCGCATGGACATACTCAATCGGCGTACCAGAAGAACGTGCTGGTGGAATATCAACAACAATGAGTTGATCCACAAGATCAGGCCACACAAGTGAAAGATACATCGCCACTTTGCCACCCATGCTGTGACCAAGAACAATGGCCGGTTCCGAACACTCGTTCTCGATAAGAGTGGCGACATCTTCAGCCATAGATGGGTAATCATGGATATCATTCCATGGACTTTCGCCATGGTTGCGAAGATCGATCGTCAGGACTCGAAATGTATCCGACAATTGTTTCGCAATTGCTGACCAATTTCTTTTGGAACCAAAAAGACCATGTAAAATCACAATCGTTTGGCCTTCTCCGATAATATTATGAGATAACGTGACTGACACGGCTTTTCCAAAATAAAGTTGTTTTAGTTGCTTCGTTGATTTGATGTAGCAAAACAGAACATAGGATACCAGTAGGAACATTTCCCATGCGAGCGGTGATCCAACGAGTCTCAAAAGCATGTGTCACGATAGGCCACGAGGAAACAGCCACCATTGGCAGAGGACTCCTTATTTTTTTGGGTGTTGAAACCGGTGATGCATCAGCAGACGTCCAGTGGCTTGCTGGGAAAATAGCTCGAATGAGAATTTTCCCTGATGAGCAAGACAGAATGAATAAAGACATCCAAGAAATTCAAGGCGAAATGCTTGTCGTCAGCCAATTCACGCTCTTCGCAGATACTCAAAAAGGTAATCGACCAAGTTTTTTTCAGGCTGCCAAGCCAGATGAAGCGATACCACGCTATGAAGAGTTTCTCCAGAAAATAAAACATCTCACTGGACGTGCACCGGCTCACGGAACATTTGCTGCTGATATGCAGGTTGCTCTTATCAATGATGGGCCGGTCACAATTCTTATCGATTCTCACGAAGGCATCAAAACACCGTGGTCAAAATTAGATTCTTGATTTTCAAGAAATAGTAACTTCATGGTCCTATCACCCTTCAAAGAAGTACTACGTGGGCATGACCAGCTTCAATCGTTCGAGAAAAAGAGTTTCTACTGAGATCATGAGCTTTACGGAATCTTGTAAGTCATTACTGGCTAGTCCACCACGATGATCTTGCCAAACATTACTGGGTGGAACTCACACTGATAGAAAATCTCATCTGGTGCATCCTGCGGCACAACCCATTCATGCTCACCACTTGTCTGACCATTTCCAGTGAATCCACCACTGTAGGTATTCTCAGATTGATAACCATTG
>PKCL01000400.1 GCA_002862165.1 Planctomycetaceae bacterium | reverse complement strand
TGGTGCACGGAACGAGTCTAAGGAATGGGGTATACGTGTCCGTCGATAATACATTTGAGTCTCAGTTGGAAAAGGATCAAGTAGCGGTACAAGACGGACTTCAACTTATTGAATTCGCACCTCAGCAACGGCCTTTAATTGAGGAAGTCCTTGAGGGTTTAACTGCGAAGGAGAAGTCGCTTCCTGCAAAATTACATTACGACCAACGTGGAAGTATGTTATTTGAACAGATTTGCGATGTTGATGAATACTATATTACCCGAACGGAACTCGCTCTGATGCGGGAAATTTCCGGAGCTATTGGCGACACGCTCGGTAACGGCTGCATGCTTATTGAGCCGGGTAGTGGTGCCAGCCTCAAGACAGATCTCCTCCTGTCGGCGATGCCAAATCCAGCAGCATATGTCCCAGTAGATATCAGCCGAGATTTTCTTCTTGAATCGGCAACTGCCATTGCTGATAGGCATGATATTGAAGTTTTGCCAGTATGGGCAGATTTTACAAAGGGACATCCCATACCATCTTGTGAGGCTGTTGTTCGAAATCGGGCAATTTACTTCCCTGGTTCAACGGTTGGTAATTTCAGCCGTTCCGATGCCACATGCCTTCTTCAAAATTTTGCATCGATGATACGCGATGACTCTGACGATGAGCAGATAAGTTCTGAGGGCGCTGTTGTCGTTGGCTTTGACTGTAAAAAAGACACGTCTCGGATGGAGGCTGCCTATAACGACTCTGAGGGAGTTACTGCTGAATTTAATTACAATGTGATTGATCGCCTTGCGCAAGAATTGCGTGTGTCGCTTGATCGTGAAAAATTCACATTTCGTGCTGATTGGGTAGAGGATGAAGGTGCGATTGTGAGTCGGCTGTGGGTAGACGAAAGCCATACTGTAGAAATGGCTGGCGAAAAAGTTCGGTTTGAGGTGGGTGAAGCAATTCGTATGGAAGAATCGCACAAATACACTCCGGAAGAATTTGAGACACTCGCACAGCAAAGTGGTCTTGGGATGGAGCGAATCTGGACAGATGATGCTGGCGATTTTGCCGTTGCATACTTGCGACCACTTTCTGTCTGACACGTCTGGAACGGAGAACACGAACCGTGCTGCGAGGAGGTGTTCAAAGAACATGGATGTTCCTGCAATAGAACTTGTTGCGCTAACGAAGCGGTTTCGAAATGCAAAAAATCCCGCAGTAGACTCAGTTAATCTTTCCGTCTCTCAGGGCGAGGTCCTCGCTATTGTTGGAGGCTCAGGGAGTGGGAAGACGACGACATTAAAGATGATTAATAGACTGATCGAGCCAAGCTCAGGTTTGATCAGGGTCATGGGTGAGGATGTTACCAATCGTGATCCAGTCATACTTCGACGTTCTATTGGGTATGCGTTTCAGGGCGTAGGGCTGTTTCCCCACATGACCGTCGGGCAGAATGTCGGCGTAACCCTTCGCTTACTGGGCCAGGATACTGAACGTGTCTCGAAACGAGTCGATGAATTGCTCGCGATGGTTGAATTGCCTGCCGAGGAATATCGAGATCGATTGCCTGCAGAACTTTCCGGTGGTCAGCAGCAGCGGGTAGGTTTCGCGAGAGCACTCGCCTCGCAGCCACGCGCAATACTCATGGATGAACCGTTTGGTGCACTCGATCCGATCACACGTGATGCACTCCAACAGGAATTTCGATCGCTGCAGAAAAAATTAGAAGTGAGTGTTGTTCTTGTGACCCATGATATGTCAGAAGCTGTCCTTCTTTCGGATAGGGTCGCAGTTATGCATGAGGGACAAGTTGCACAGGTGGGAAGCCCGCATGAACTGTTAACGAAGCCGGTGAATGACTATGTCGCTCAATTGATTGATACACCTCGTCGTCATAGTGATTTCATAGAGTCGTTGATGCGTACGGCACCGAGTGAAGGCACAGCATGACACCCAAAATGCAAATTCTCTTTGAACAGTTACCTGATCTGTTAGGCGGTCATCTCACTCTTGCAGTGCCAGCAATTTTCATGGGCGTACTCATAAGCGTGCCCCTTGGAATACTTTGTGTGAAGTCAGCAAGAATACGTGGGCCAGTGATGTCGCTCGTGTCGCTTGTCCAAACGATACCGAGTATTGCTTTGCTGGCAATTATGGTGGCACTGTTAGGTGGGACAATAGGCTACTGGCCTGCTTTCATCGCTCTACTCATATATAGTATTCTGCCAATTATTCGAAACACTATTGTTGGTTTAGAATCAGTAGATCCGGCGATGCGGGAAGCTGCGAAAGCTGTTGGCATGAGGCCAGTTCAGCAGCTCCTTTGGGTTGAATTGCCACTCGCGTTACCAGTGATTCTCGCAGGTATTCGTACTGCCACTGTCTGGGTGGTGGGCATCGCCACACTTTCAACACCAGTTGGAGCACCTAGTTTAGGAAATTATATTTTTAGTGGTCTTCAATTACGCGATTGGCAGAGAGTTATTTTTGGGTGTGTTGCCACAATGACGCTCTCGCTTGTATTAGATCAGCTCATTGCTGTTATTGAAAAAAGTATTCAGGCACGGCATAGGGTGTCTTTGGTATTGGCAAGTTGTGCCCTTGCGGGGCTCGTCGGGATTGGCCTTGCCCCCGGCTTTATGGCAGAAGATGCTGCAGGGTTTTCAAACCTACTTGGGAGTGGAGAAGGCGTAGCAAAACCTTTAGAACCAGAAGGATCGCCATTGACACTGGATGGACAAGTTATACGTATTGGTGCAAAGGGATTTACGGAACAGTTTATTCTGGCAGAAGCACTTCGTGAAGGAATACGAAAAGTTGGTGGTACGCCTGAAGTGCTTACCAATATGGGATCCACCATTGTGTTTGATGCACTTGCTAAAGATACAATAGATATCTACATCGACTATACTGGGACCCTTTGGAGCACCGTATTCAAAGAAGCAAATCCTATCGGTCGAGTTTCGATGCGAGCCGACCTAGCTGGAAGGCTTTTTAATGATTTCGGTATTGTTCTCCTTGGGCCACTTGGATTTGAAAACACCTATGCCCTTGTGACGCAACGCAAGACTGCATCTCTGTATGGTCTCTCAGAGATTGGTGACCTTACACCAGTAGCAAAAGATTTACGGATTGGTGGAGATCCAGAGTTTTTTGGACGTCCAGAATGGCAGCGGGTAAGACAGCTCTATGCTTTGGATGATATTACTGAGGTTGGAATGGATTCTACCTTCATGTATCAAGCGGTAGCCGATGGACAAGTCGATGTTGCTGCAGGCTTCTCTACGGATGGCAGGATCGATGCCTTTGACCTTGCCGTACTGGGTGATCCTAAACAGGCATTTCCACCATACGATGCGGTAGTTCTACTATCACCACGAGCTGCGAAAAACCAGAATCTTGTGCATGCAATCGAGCCGCTACTGAATCGGGTATCAGTTACGGCGATGCGGGCAGCGAACAGGCTTGTAGACGAAGACGGAGAGTCACCAAGAGAATCCGCACGGCAACTATTAGCAGACTAGTCCGGACTTCAGTCACTTGGATGCTGTTGTTTAGCGTCTTTGTAATGTGGAAATCAGACGGGTTCGATTGTAGCAACCGCTTTTAGAACACCGCTTGATGGATCAACAAGCTGTGGAAAAATTTCTGGAAGTTCTGTC
>PKCL01000484.1 GCA_002862165.1 Planctomycetaceae bacterium | reverse complement strand
GCGTAGGTTGTCCATGCACCAAAGGATGGGAAACCCTCCATCGTGAATCCAGTGTTCATGAAGTTCTCACCTTGAGGGTGAGCACTCGACTCGGTATGAAGGGAGTGAACGAAACACAGTTCATCAGTCTGTTTGGCCAGGTTGGGAAGAAGGTCAGAAACCATCTTGCCGGTTTCTCCGCGTGGACGAAACTTCCAAAAAGGCTTTGCAATGTTTCCGGTTGGTCCTTCAAACGTGACATCTGGAATTCCTGGTGGTTTCTTGCCATGAAACTTTTCCAGGCCGGGTTTGTAGTCAAAGGTGTCAACATGGCTGACAGCACCGGGACAGTAGATGACAAGAACCTGTTTTGCAGGCATTGTGAAGTGAGGCGGGCGTGCCGCGTATGGATCGTTGGGATCGATCTTTGGGCGAATAGGTTCTTTTCCACCCGCAGTACGGACCGTCTCAGCCAGAAGACCATCTCCTTGTAGCATGCTGAGAAGCGCGAGGCTTGAGGTTGAGAGCCCAGCCGTTTTAAGGAATGAGCGGCGGTCTAGAAGATGTCGACCCTGCGGTAATAAGTGTTCAGCATTGTTCATGATGGCTTACTCAAGAAAGGTGAATGCATTCGAGTTAAGAATTGCCCTACACACAAGAAAAAGATCTTTTGGATTGGTGATACTTTGTACCGCCGCCTTTTCATCAGCAGTTGGCTGGCGAGCAAGAAGGAGTTCGAAACAGCGGTCGAGCGCTGCCGGTAGATTATTATCTGTATTTTCAAGCGATCGTTCAGCAATGATTTTCGACTGTGACATCACAAATGGGCTATTCATTAAATTGAGTGCCTGAAGCGGTGTGGTTGAAACGGGTCGCTTCGCTCGTACCTGACCGCAGTCAGGAAAGTCAAATGCTGTAAACATGCAGTCGTCTACCCGACGCATTCGTTCCTGGTAGATCATCCGCCGCCATGTTTCTTCACCGTAGTTGTCGAGGACTTCCCACTGTGCATAACGCTTTTTGACATTATGGATTCTGTAGCTTGGGCCACCGAGTTCTGGCCGGAGTGAATCTGAGGCGGTAAGGATAGCGTCTCGAATGACTTCAGCTTCAAGGCGTCTTGGAGCAAATCGCCAGAGGAGACTACTTGTTCCATCAATGGCGAGAGCCTCTTCGTTAGGCTTACTTTCCTGTGTAAAGGCACGCGAGGTGACGAGCAGCTTTACAATGTGTTTGACGGACCAAGGCTTTGCGGAGTGGGCACCGACCGTCATCGCTGGTTCAGTGAATTCTGAAGCAAGCCAGTCAAGAAGTTCTGGATGTGTTGGTTGGGCTCCAGCGAAGCCAAAGTCACCAGTTGTTGTGACAATCCCCTGTCCAAAGATATGATGCCAGATTCGGTTCACCATGACCCGAGCGGGGAGTGGGTTTGTCGGCCCGGTTAACCAATCGGCAAAAGCTTTTCTTCGTGCCTGGCCAGATGCATTGGTGTCGAGTTGCAAATCGCCAACAAGAACAAGAGGAGCCGCTGGGGCAACCTCATCTCGTGGGTTTTCGGGACTCCCACGATGGAATACATGTGTTGGTCCGGGGGTTTTGAATCTACCTACAAAACTTGGCCGAGGGCCTTCCGTATTGAATTGAGTAATCAGCTGTTGAAGCTTCTGTAACGCGTCTGATCGAAAAGAAAACTTTTTGTTGAGTTGCGAGTTGTTTTCAGATTCGGCAACACTCTGCCATTCACCATCCGCAGTTTGTATTTCGATACGATATTTCGGGAAGTTGAACGGTTTCAAGTCTGTGAGGTAATCAGTATCGAAGAAGTTTTCCCTGTTGTTGCTTAAGCGAATCCGGTCGATCTCGGTCGGCTTCGTAAAATGAAACTCCAGCCAAGGGTTTCCTTTTTCACCTTGGGGTACGCGTGCAGCCCACCGCTCAGTTCCGTACTCACCATCATTGATTTTCCAGAGTTGATTCCGAAGCACTTCCATACCCGGTGCTGCTGTTACAGTTGCACCACTTTCGGTACTTGCAACATTTTCTTGAAGGTCGTGAAGGCCAAAAATTTCAAGTTCATCAAGCCCTACATATCGACTCAGGAATGTAATCCGGACTGCATTTGTTGTGGCACTTGGAAAATGGATTTCACCATAGCCAGCCCAGTCCTCTTGCCAGGTTTCAGCATCACGAAGACGATACCGCTGCTTTGCGATCTCTTTATGGAGTTGCTGTGCAGTTTTACGACGAGGATGCTGTTTATCGAGTTCTGGGTAGCGGCTTCCAAATTCAACATCTTGGAATACCGCAGAAAGTGAGTAGTAGTCACGAATTGTGATTGGATCAAATTTGTGATTGTGGCAGCGAGCACACCCAATGGTGACACCAAGGGCAGAAGCACCAACTGTCTGAAGAATCTCGTCCATGCGATCTGCTCGTGCCTGCCGGCGGGCAGACGGCTCTTGGCCAACAGTTGCAACGGGGACATGCGGTCCGGAGACCAGGTAGCCAGTTGCATCTCCGTGGCCAACCATATCACCAGCGATTTGCTCGGTAAGAAATTCGTTATAGGACTTGTCTTCGTTAAATGCTCTGATGACATAATCACGATAGATCCAGGCATTTTTCCGATACATATTGCTTTCGGAACCATTTGTTTCTGCCCAGCGGATGACGTCAAGCCAGTGCTGTGCCCAGCGTTCACCAAAATGAGGTGATGCAAGGAGTTGTTCCACAAGGGTAATGTACGCACCATCGGCATCTGTCTCACAGTCTTTTTGAAATCTACGAACGTCTTCGGGCGTTGGTGGAAGGCCGGTAAGCACGATCGACGCACGGCGAATCAGGGTCGCTGGATTCGCCGGCTTTGAGAAATGTAGGGTTTTTTCACGGAGTTTCCTAAGAAGAAAAGCATCTACTGGATTCTGCTCGTGCCCGTCTGGTACGGAGGGACGAACAACTGGTTGAAACGACCATGGCACCTCATCTGCGGCATAGGCAATTGCATCATTCATTTGCCCAGGCCATTGTGCACCTTCAGTGATCCACTGCCGTAAGAGTTCAATCTGCTGTTCTGGTAGCTTGTCTTCGTCGGGTGGCATCGCCATGTCTGCGTCGCGGTGCTCTACGACTTCAATGAGATAGCTTTTCTCGGGGTGTCCTGGGACAAGTGTTGGCAGGCCATAGTCTCCACCCTTGAGCATCATGGCACGTCGATCCAGTCGTAGGCCAGACTCTTGCTCATCTTCACCGTGGCAGTGCCAGCAGTTTTCTTCAAGTATTGGCTGGATGTCCTTTTCAAAATCAATAGCCCATGCTTTGGTATTGAGCGCCAGACTTAGCATCGCCAGGCAGCCCACGACGAAAAGCATCGCTGCGCGGTGACGACGATTTCCTGCGGTTGGGTGTTGGGATACGTTCATAATAGAAAGACTTTCATACAGGCATGGCGTGAGCGTTCAATTCTAGACTGATGCTCTCACGATGATCTATTTTGTCGGTTGTGCTGCGTTTGCAGTGCTTTTTTTATGGGCATGAAACTCGGGCCAACTAAGTGCCCCGTCGCTGTCGGTGTCAGCATCAGGATTCTTTTTGAAATAGAGATTCTTCCAGTGGTCGTTACTTTTTGGTGCGGATTTCTCAGGAGCTTTCCATTGAGGCTGAGGGGG
>PKCL01000333.1 GCA_002862165.1 Planctomycetaceae bacterium | reverse complement strand
CGGAGTCATAATCTGCTTCAACAAGACTCGTTTTTGGTGGTTTCTGCGTTGTGCCTGCTACAGCAATCTCTATACTCAGTATTTCTGGCCGAGAGAAATCCGGTCATTTCTTGGAGTCTCAGTTACGAATTAGTTTTGGGAAACGGTAGGGCTATGCGATTCACGCTTCTTGATCGAATTGTTGAGGTTGATCCTGGGAAAAGTATTACTGCCGTAAAAGCAGTCTCTTTGTCTGAGGAGTATCTTGCAGATCATTTCCCGAGGTTCCCCGTTCTTCCAGGTGTTTTTATGTTGGAAGCCATGACTCAGGCAGCAGCCTGGACGATTCGCTTGGGAGAAGATTTTGCGAATAGTATTGTTGTTTTACGTACAGCTCGTAACGTGAAATATGGCGACTTTGTTGAGCCAGGAAAAGTGCTTACTGTGCATGCCGAAGTGCTGTCTCAGGATGCACACCGCACAAAAGTAAAAGCCAGCGGAATGGTGGGCGAGCGAACAAGCCTCACAGCTCGACTGGAGCTTGAGCGATATAATCTTGCTGATAAGCGTCCTTATGGAGACGCAATGGACGTTCGCGTGCGTTCGGAAATGCGTCGTCTGTGGACAGTACTGAATCCAGAAAAACGGGGTTCTGCTGCACTAGGACGAACTGTCTACGGTGTGACTTCAGAAATTTCATCATCTGCAGGGGTTGTCTGAAGGCAAACCGAAGGCTTTAAAGGAATTTCAAAAAGCCTACAATCACCTGCTTTTGCTCAGATTGCCGGGCAAAAGCGTTCGAATCTATCGATTATAATGCTTTTTCCGTTGAAGAAATGATTTACTCGGCTTTCGCTCAAAGATGGTCGAGATTAAAACCTACGATGGCGAACGAGTTTTCCAATCTTACGTAAAGGTGTGATGTCGATGCCGTCTCGAGATGAAATATTTGAAAAAGTACAGACTGCCCTCGTTGATGCCTTAGGGGTAGATGATGATGAAGTAACCCCAGAAGCAACAATGGTTGGTGATCTTGGTGCAGAATCGATTGATTTTCTCGATATCGTTTTTCGATTAGAGAAGGCTTTTGGTATCAAGATTCCGAGAAGCGAATTGTTTCCAGAGGACGTTTTGTCGAGTACCGAATTTGTCGTTGATGGCAAATTAAATGATGCTGGCATAGCTGCGCTGAAAGAACGAATGCCCTTTGTTGATTTGGCTCAATTTGAAGCGAATCCTAGTGTTCAGAATTTCCCGAATATCCTCACCGTTGAGGACATGGTTCGCTATGTTCAGACGAAGATCGCCGCCTAACATGGCGTGTGTTGCTTGTCGTTTTTTGGGCTGAATGTTGCCTCGCTGTACGCTAATTTGGAGTGAAACTGCGCTATGCGTTGGTTCTGGATTGATCGATTCAATGAATTTGTTCGTGGCAAGCAGGCGACTGCTGTGAAGAATGTTTCGCTTGCAGAAGAGCATCTTCATGATCACTTTCCGGGTGCTGCCCTGATGCCAAATTCTCTTGTTGTAGAAGGGATGGCACAGACTGCGGGTTTGCTCATTGCAGATGCTCTGGAATTTAACCGTCGGGTTGTGCTGGCAAAGGTTGCAAAAGCAGAGTTTCAGTATGATGCGGTTCCAGGCGACTCGATTCTTTTCCGTGCGACAATCATGGAACTTAAGCCCACAGGCTCTCTTGCAAGCGTGGAGAGTGTCATTGTTGATGAAAAAGGGAAGGAACGACCTCAGGGAAAAGCAGAATTGTTTTTTGCCCATCTCGAACCGGGTGAAGGTGTTCCAAAATTGTTCGAGCCAGAAGAGTTACTCAAATGGCTCGATCACATGCATATCTACGATATTGGCCGTGACGAGGCCGGAAACCCATTGTCTCGACCTGACTGGTAGGCCAATCAGCAAGATGTCGGTATCGTAAGGGCTTGTTGTTCGAGCGTTTGCTCGGGAGTATTTCCAGAATCAGGAGCATGGAGGAACTGCAATGGTGGCAGGCCGCAGAAGAGTTGTAATTACTGGAATGGGATGTGTTACGCCGCTTGGGGTAACAATTGAAGAACTTTGGGGCAACCTGAAGGAGGGCCGCTCTGGTGTTGCTGCTACAACCGTATTTGATGCATCACGCTTTCCGACCAAGATCGCAGCTGAGGTGAAGAACTGGTCTGTATCTGATGAGGGACAGCCTGAGGACCGATGGCAGTATTGTGGTCGCCATACAAAATTTGCTGTCGGCGCAGCATCACAAGCAATGACCCATGCGGGTCTTTCTCAAGGACTCACATCGGCACCGGAACGACTTGGAATCTATCTCGGGAGCGGTGAAGGCCAGCAAGATTTTGATTCGTTTACGAAAATGATGATGGTTTCTATCGAAGGTGAGACTCTTGACGTCGCTAAGTTTACAAAGCTCGGTCTTGAGACACTTCATCCTTTGACGGAGGTGGAACAAGAGCCCAATATGCCAGCCGGACATTTGGCCGCGTTATTTAATGCCCAAGGTCCGAACCTGAATTGCCTCACTGCATGTGCGGCCTCAAGCCAGGCAATTGGTGAAGCGACAGAACTTGTGCGTCGCGGTGATGCTGATGTAATGCTTTCGGGAGGTACACACAGTATGATTCACCCCTTCGGTGTCACTGGATTTAATCTTTTGACAGCGTTGTCAACTCGTAATGATGAGCCGACAAAGGCATCACGACCTTTCGATAATGAACGTGATGGTTTTGTTCTCGGTGAAGGCGCAGCAATGGTTGTGCTAGAAGAACTTGAGCACGCACGAGCTCGCGGAGCTGAAATCTATGGGGAAGTAGTTGGTTATGGATCAACGGCCGATGCCTATCGGATTACCGATACCCATCCGGAAGGGCGAGGCGCGACCAGCTGTATTCGAATGGCTTTGAAGGATGCGGGGCTTGGCTTGGGCGACATTGACTACGTGAACGCCCATGGAACAAGCACGAGTGTGAATGACAGAGTTGAATCATTAGCGATTAAAAATGTTTTTGAAGATCGAGCGTATAAAATTCCCGTTTCAAGCACGAAGAGTATGATGGGCCATCTCATTGCTGCTGCAGGAGCAACCGAGGCTATTGTGTCGCTATTGGCAATTCGAGACGGTGTTCTTCCACCAACGACAAACTACGACAGTCCTGATCCAGATTGTGATTTGGACTATGTCCCCAATGTTGCTCGCGAATCTCCTTGCCGAAGAGTACTATCCAACAGCTTTGGTTTTGGTGGTCAAAATATTTCATTGATCCTGAGCCATTTTGCTGAGACGTGATCGTACGCAGTGGAGTCGTGATAGTAAGTACTTCAAGGTGAACCGGCTGAATAGTGATTTTCAGCAATAAAACCCGTGCTCGGGGGGGGTTTCGTAAAAAGCAAGAATACCCGCAGGGTTTTCTTAACCGGTTGAACCATTTCGACCGATAGTTATTCCCAGTGGAAGGTTTTGGCTGTTCGTGGTGGCACGTGGTGTGCTGCTTTGTGCATAGCCTAATTGTTGAAAACGCTTGGAATATTGAAGCCATGAGACATCTTTCTGTCTGTCTGCTTGTTGTCGCAGTTCTGGGTACGGCTAGTGGTTGTTCGCTGATCGACCGACTGTTTTTAATCAACGCTGATGGTCCTTATTCAAACCATTACGGTGGGTGCAACGACGGGTGTGAGAAC
>PKCL01000031.1 GCA_002862165.1 Planctomycetaceae bacterium | reverse complement strand
AAGGATGACTTTGTCACCATCGATCTCTGCTCGTGCAGGAAGAAAATCGTGGGTGCCAGGGCCAACGATTTCGAAGTGAGTAGGTGCTTGATTGTCTCGTGTTACTAGGCCACCGCCCGTATTCTTAAATGTGACAACAAGCTTGTTGCCGTCCAGCTGAAATGAGTCGATTTCTGGGCTGTCTGCGACGATATCGATTCTGCCGTAATTGTTTTTTAGCGCAAGCATCGCGAGCCGATTGCCAACATCCTGCTTGTTTGGTGGATGGATGTCATTAAGCGTTGCAATGTCATTGATCACAACCATGCCCGTATTTGGGAGTTGCTGCACAGCTGCTTGTGCTTCCCAGAAACGTGCCAGAACTTTTCCATCTTCATTGCCATATTGAAATGGTGCAATCTGTACGTAATAAAATGGGAAGTCGCCTTGGCCCCACAAGCTTCGCCATCCTTCGATAAGGGCTTTTTTCTTTTCAAAGTAGAGCATGCCCTCAGTGTGGTTCGATTCACCCTGGTACCAGATAGCACCACGAATCGGGAATCCAACAAGGGCATGAATCATGCCGTTGTAGAGCATCGTTGGGTCTTGGTGGCTGGTAAATGCTTTTAATTCTTGCGGGTAGTTTGGGCTCGGTTTGACTGCTTGCTTTTCTGTTAGTGAGATTTCAGCTTGCTGGTTCCAGGCTTTGTTGAAATTAATAAATTGCTGAAGTCTGTTTTGGTATTGTTCCGTACCGGGGGTGCGTCCGATCACCGACTGATAAATGCTTTGTAGTTTCGGAACGTTTTCAAAACCGACCGGAGGTGTCCAAGGTTCGACACGCGTTCCACCCCATGAGGAATTGATCAGTCCAACAGGCACACTAAGTTCTTTGTGAAGTGTTCTGGCCATGAAATAACCGGCCGCGGTGTAGCTGCCAGCAACTTGCGGCGAGCAGACTGTCCAGTCAGCCTTGATGTCGTCGAGGGGCGTTGTCGAGGAACGTTTCGCAACCTTGATGTGACGAATAAATGGAAAGTCTGCGGCAGCGATTTCAGCGTCGTGGTTCGTCGATCGATCAACGGTCCACTCCATGTTTGACTGACCACTACAAAGCCAGACCTCACCAATCAAAACATCACTGATTTCGATTGAATTTGTTCCTTCAACACGGAGCGTGAAGGGGTCGGTACTCGCTCGCATGGCGGGCAGCGTTACCCGCCACGTTCCAGTGCTGTCTCCGGTGGTTGTTGCTTCTGCTTTTCCAAGTGTGACACTGATGTCTTCGCCTGGGTCACACCAGCCCCATAGTGGGATTTCACTCTCTTGCTGCAGGACCATGTGGTCACCAAAAAATCCCGGGAGTCTGACTGCCGCGTGGCAGAGTGCATGCGTGCAAAGACTTGTAAGGAGCGTTATGCAAAAAGAAATTGTTGCGAGACGTCGCTTCATAGCTGTTCTTTTCAATAAAAATGAGTACAGGAACTACCTGCAGGAACACCAGGGTGCCATTCATTCGATACGTTTTCGAAAGAATCGACTGCCTGCTTAGCATTTGTGCAAACACTTGCGAGCTTCTTGAAGATTCTTTCCCCTGCTTGAGGCAAAGATAGCAGGTTCAAAGCTCACCGCATAATGAACTGCATGGGCGGTGCAAGAAAGAGGCTGCGATCAATTGAGTGTCAAACGTCTAGTCGATTAGGTCGAGCCTACACAGTCGGATATTCATCTGGAGTTGCATAGAACCCATTCGGCCATGTTTCTGGCTCATAGCGATCATTGGCTTCATTGAATGGCGTCACCCGCACCCAGTCGATTTCGAGAGTTGCCTGATCAAAATCTGGGTCTCCAGCCCAGCCGACTCGGGGTACCGTCTCTCCATCAATACGTTCCTTGAAGCCCGCGGCGGGGAACCAGATGCCCAGCCAGAATCGAGATGCTCGATACGGAATATTGTCCTGACCGAATTCATTTCCTTCGTGTCGATAGACTTCTTCACCATCAATCAGCCAGATGACTCGTGGCACTTCACCGTCGCCCCCTGCATGCCAGTCAATTGTGTAGGTGTGGTACTCGCCATCATTAATGATCTCAACACGGCCTGGATGGTGTGCTCCCTCGCCACCAAGTTTGCCTCCCCACGTATTCACGCGAGCGTAGTCATACGAAATCGGATCATCGTCAGTTCCTGTTTGAAGGGCAGTGGGAAATTCCCAATCAATTTCAGAGTTTCGAATCTTGCCTGGTTCCTCCCAAAAGCCCTCATCGTTTGGCCCATATTCGATGTAATGGAATGTCCAGAATGCAGATGCCGCACCGAGAACCTGCGGAACGCGGGCTCGAACTTCGTAGCGGCCAGACGCATAGTAATCACGGGTGGCAATGCCTGCACCAACGCGGGTTGAACGATCTCCGTGGCCGACGACGTCTCCGGAGTAGTCATCTCCGTTTGCGCGAAGCAACAGTTTGCCATCTGAAAGCTCAACATTTTCAGGGACAAGCCCACCGTTTTCGCCACCCCATGCCTTATCAACAATCAGCCATCGTTCCGGGTCAAGAGGCCCGCTGAAGTCATCGAATAAGACCTCAGTCGTTGGAGTTGGAATTGGTTGTGGCGTGTCGATCCATTCATTCCCTTGTGCAAGAAGTGAAACGGATTCAATAGTCAGGATTCCTGGGCTTGCCTTGTACTGTTCGAGCATAACGCGAACAGTCTCATAGCCAGATGATGTTGTGAAGGGCAGGACAACTCTTCGCGATGCTCCCTCTTCGATCTGAACAGATGCGGTGAGCCCGTCTCGTCCGGCAACAGAAAGCGTTGCGCCAGGACCTCCTCCGCGAACGATTGCTTCAAGGCTGTACTCTGTGTCAGGTGGGAGTGCAAAGGGAATGTCCTGCACAAGTCTTGCAGATTCATCACTGGTTGGTGTGAGTGTAACCAGATTGTTGGTTGTTTCAGCATGGTCAGTTACCCAGCCAGTAAGCCCATCTTCGAACCTGTTGTTGAGTAACATTTCTTCGCCTGCATCGACTAATGCTCGCGGCGCAGGCAGCGTAAACCAACCTTCATCTGGAGGTGTCACTGGTGTGAGTTTGCCTTCAACAATGTTTACATCGTCAAAGAACACTGGGCCTGGTTGGCCCATGTAACTTTCAAGGAACAGTCTCACCTCGGTACTGTCATCAGCGGTGTAGAACGTGAAACGCTTTTCTTGCCAAGCATCTCCTGCCGCAGAGTTTGTCTTTGCGTACTGTGTGCCTGAGTCGACACCAAACGATGCCCATGCACCTTCTTCGGAACGAAGTCGAACAGAAAAGCTGTAGCGAGTCTGTGGTTTGAGTCCGGTGATACGTTGTTCGACACGAATTGTATCTTCTGGCGTGGCAACCAGTTTCAAAACGCCCCCGCTAAGCATTGCTGCGTCTGTAGGCCCTGAAGGCTGCCAGCCAGAGAGGTCGCCAATGGAGAAGTCGGCATTGCGGACGAAGTTGCCATCAACACGAGGAGGAAGGTTTTCCGGTGGCGCTGTATCTGGTGGTGTCACATCTGGCGGTGATACATCTGGTGGAGTTGTGTCTGGTGGCAGTGGATTGACGGGTTCTGGTGCCGGTGTGCCGTTGCTGGCCTCGAGACGAATGTCATCGACGACAATCGGTGCTGCTTGTTGGCGATAAGCCTGAAGAAAGACAGTGA
>PKCL01000368.1 GCA_002862165.1 Planctomycetaceae bacterium | reverse complement strand
AGTTGGTCAGTCTAAGGAGCGAGGGGGAGGCATTGGTCTCCCCCTCGCTTTTTTGTCTCTAGGCGGAGTGTCAGACTCATAATTCACGGTATTTCTTCCCATTTCTCGGTTTCTGAACGATCAAATTCGTGCCTTGTGCGTAGACTATAATTACAAGTAGTCTTTGGCGACTTTGAAAAACTGATTAAACTTGAGTTTTTAATTTTCGTATGGAGCGTTAAAAAGCATGAAGCACCTGCGTGCGGCTATAAGCGTCGTGGTCACTTTGGCAATGATGTTGCCAACTGGGATTTTTGCAGAGTGTTGTTGCACCTCGAATAATGGAAGCTGTTGTGCGGTTACAGGTTCCGCCGAGGTTTCGAAGACCAGTTGCTGCAGCTGCGAGCAAGCGCCGTCCGAGCAGGTGGCAGTCAGTGAGGTCCTGCCAAAGTTAGGGGGCCGAGTATGTCCGAGGTGCGAGGATTGCCGTGCCAGGCAGACATCAACAGCGATTTCGCTACGAGTAAAAAATGTTGTTGCAGTTCAGCCATTATGGAGCAGACAAACTCCCGTAGACAGTGACCTTCAGCAACCTTCTGCAAAGTACGTCGAGTTTACTTTACCTGTACTTAGTCATAATAAACGCCAAGCCCTTCTCTGTGTCTGGATTCATTAGCGGAAAATCTTCTAGTCGTCTGTATTTTTACTTTTCATTTACTGACCAAGGAGATTTCTATGTTCATCAAATCATTAGTAGGGCTCGCGGTACTCAGTGCTGTGGCGACCATGCCATTCGCTCTTGCCACGTTCAATAGTGCAAGTGCAACAGCATGTATGTGCTGCGGTGATGATTGCACGTGCAAAGACTGTGGCTGTGATGCAAACCAGTGCTCGTGTAGTGCTGGTGGCTCATGTGCGTGCTCTTCGGGCTGTTCGTCTGCATGTTGTGACAAGGGCTGCAGTGAAACTGCTACCCAGTCGAGTTGCTGCGAAAAAGGTGAATGTGATTCAGAACAAAGCTGAATCTGATTGCATGCTTTAATGAGGGGCCGCACTGGCATTGCTGGTGCGGCCCTTTTCAATTAATCGGATGGAGCGGGTTTCATTACAGGACCCACTGGGGCTTCTCAGTTCTGCAACGTAATGCCCGCTTAATGATGTCTGTGGAGCCAAGAGATTGGTTTTGTGTTGAACGAATGGTTAAGGCCAATGCCAAAATCCCTGCACATCCGGTGTTACCAACCACCAACGACTGTCATTTTTCTTGGTGAAAGAATCCTGTTTTCTCTCCCTTGAGATAGGTAAAGCCACCGTAGGTGGCAAGTTTCTGGGTCGACGCCGAAAGGCTGGTGATGCCTATGAGCCAAGTGAGCACAGTAGTTTTGGACTTTATGTCCTTGGTCTCGTGTGACACTAGTTTTGGAACATCTGAGCCATCTTCTGGGTGACTCGTTCATTCGCGGCCGTCATTTGATTGATGTGTTTTTGGTCGGGCTTTTCCAATTCGTCTAAAAGTCCACGCCGGCGAGCCTTGTTGCGCTGATAGGCACCACATAGGTGAAATCCAATACACCCAGGATTCTCAAACAGCCCTGACAATGTCTTTGCATACCAAACACCATTGTTTGGCTTGAAATACTTACTGCTCTGGAAATTCACTCCTGCAGCGTCGGCGAGGAGAACAGGCTTGCCGGTTTTCTTATGCCACTCGTCGAGGTGTTTGACCGGATCTCGAAAGTCCTGGAATGAGAGGACGTCGACGTACGGTTTCGCCGCGTGGATCACTTCCATGGCGATCGCCGCGTTTGCCTCGTAACGGTCGCCCAGCAGCAAGTGGTGCTTGTCGTAACGATGAATGGCGTCATAGATTGTCTTGTAATAGCTGGTTGCTAGTTCGCTTAGCTCTTTCCGGCCCGTCTTCGTCTTCAGACGCTCGGGATCGAAAATCGGGCCGCGCCAGTGGTTGTCAGGTCTATCATGGGTCCAGGTTGGGCAGTCGCTATAGAAATAGCCAATGAGATTCTTCTCGCCTGCAAGTTCCGCGCAGTGAGAGCGTGCAACATAGTCAACCCATTCCTTCCAGTCCTCACTGTGGAAGTCATAGTGAACGGTGTGCTTTTCCCATTGATGCGATTCGGTGAATGGAAGCAGATGGCAATACGGCATGTCCAGCACGCGATACTCGTCAACAGTAAAGTCACGTGAGTGTTGCCACTTCCTTACCGTGACTTCCTGAACCCAGCCGACTGTGTTGAAACCCCATTGCTTGAGGTTTGGTGCGACGGATTCCTTAATCCAACGAAGGGTGCTGCCGCCATATTTTTCACGCCAGATGTGGATGTTTTCGGGGTATCGCAGGCTTGCCGGATCAATATGGTTGAGCCCGATGGTGAAAAACGGCTTTCCTTCTGGTGTAATCAACCACCAGTGGTCGTTCCTCTTTCCAAGTGTAAAGAAGCCTTCGGGTTCAGGTTGAGTCGTCCGGATTTGCCTGGCGTGTGCTCGGTGAGCACGCGATGCCACTGCCAGCCCCGTCCCAAGGCCAGCCGCATGCTTGAGAAACTCACGTCTGTGTGTTTCGTTCATGTGGTTCTAACGAATTGATTCCTCCGGCAACCCAGATTGAATCCCCTGATCCACGGGCATTTTATCCGGCTTCCCATCCCCGTGTCGGGCGATTAAACGATCGAGTTCAGACCGAAGCTCTTTTACAACATCGATATGGGAGTCGTTGTTGATCAAGTTGTTGTCTTCATTCGAATCAACCTTCAAGTCGTAAAGCTCAGCCATATGTTTATCGGGGGAGCCATCACCGTGTGGATACCGAATGTATTTCCAATGATCGGTGCGGAGGGCACGCACGTTAGGCGTGTATGGAAACTGGTGCTCGTAGTTGTACTCGTAGTAAAAACTTGTTCGCCAATCAGAACCATTACCCTGAGCAAGCCGTTTCCAGCTGCGACCATGAATATTTTCCAGTGGTTCAGCACCACAGATATCAAGGATCGTTGGAGCGAAATCGATGGTCGCTGTCATCTGCGGAATGACTTTGCCTTGCTTGGTCAGACGGGGATAGCGAGCAACAAGCGGAATTCGAATCGAAGGTTCGTGTCCGGTGCGCTTATCGACCATGCCATGCTCGCCTTCGAGCAAGCCGTTGTCCGAAGTAAAAATCACCAGCGTGTTGTCCAGCTCTCCGCGATCTTCGAGAAACTTGTAGAGACGCCCAACGCTGTCATCAACGGAAAGAAGCGTTCCCCAGTACGCGCGTACCATGTTGGCGAAGTCCTTGACGGCTTCGGGGCTTTTGTCAGGGAATGTTTTTCGCCAGCCAAACAAAGGGCCGTAGATTCCGTGCCAGGTATCCAGTCGCTTTTTGAACCAGTCTGGCTTGTCGTCGAGATTAAACGCACTCTTCGGATACTGAATATCGACCGAATCAAAACTGTGTTGATATTTCTTTTCGGGAAAGTAGAAACTGTGAGGAGCCTTGTGCCCCACCATGATCGCCCAGGGTTTGTCGGGATTGCAATTTTTGATCCAATCCATCGCCATGTCGGTCACGACGGTTGTATAGTACCCCTTCATGACTCGCCGATCTTTTCCATTGAAATTAAACGCCGTGTCAAAGTATTTCCCCTGGCCTTTATGTGTCACGAAATAGTCAAAGCCAGGGCGTGGGCTGTCATTATCCTCCCCCA
>PKCL01000338.1 GCA_002862165.1 Planctomycetaceae bacterium | reverse complement strand
CTCTTTATCGTTAGCAGCCTTCTTGTCGTTAGCAGCCTTCTTGTCGTTAGCAGCCTTCTTGTCGTTAGCAGCCTTCTTGTCGTTAGCAGCCTTCTTGTCGTTAGCAGCCTTCTTGTCATTTTTCTTTGGCTTTTCACCAACAACCGCATCTTTGGCTTCTAGCAAAAGAGCCTCAAGGTTTTTTGTGGCTTTGTTGATAGTTGGACCGAAACTACTGAAATCAATTTTTTCAATTTCATCTTCTGCGGCATGAAGCGCCTCGTCAATTCGACCATATGCCTCGAAAATCGTATCCGATGCTGCGGTTGCTGCATCTTTCACTTTTTCATCAATTTTGGCGGCTGCAATCTTTTCGTTCAAGTCTTCCATAAGATGACCAATTGAATGAACGAGACTGTCAGCCTTGTCAGTTTCACCGCTTTTGAGCGCCTGACGAACTTGATTGGTAACTTTTTTCAGTTGTGCAATGGCTGCCTCAACAGTTGCCGGCATTTCGTGCGAATGATGATCGTCGGCCTTCTGTGCTGATGTTTCATCAGAATGGTCTTTGTCCATGTGATCATGGTCATGGTCATGGTCGTCAGTCTGCGTTGGTGCTTTGACATCCTTTTTGGCAACAGTCTGCGCCTTGTCTCCGGTATCACAGCCTGGGAAAAGAATAAGTGACCCGACCAGAAGGACACACACACTTCCAAGAAACAGATGCGATGGTCGTTTAGCAACAGTTGGACAGCGTGACATGAGAGACTTCTCCGGTTTGGTGAGGAACACGTATTTGTATTGGTATTGGTAACACCCGAGTACTTCCGTTCTCGGTACATGTTATGGTAGCTCGAAAAGTCTTAGGAATCCAGACGCTTTGTTGGGTGCCGAGTTCCGCTAGCTAGAAGACACAGAAGGCTTCTTTCAGCCAGAATGACGGGTTGCAAGGGATCGATTGCATGAGGCTGATCTGTTGCTCGAATCATGTGCTGTCGGCCTGTGTCGATACAAACCTCCCACGGCATCGCTCGCAAGACAGGAGATGATGGGAAATGAAATGTCCGTGACTCAGTGCTCGCATTACAGAAAATAAGCACATGTTGTGGTGTTCCATTGAGTCCACCTGCGTTGGGGTCGTGTTCGTCAATGAGCCGTTCGGGTGTCGGTGCGCCGAAGAAACATACGAGGCTTTTATCGCCCGCAAACCAATCAACATGGCTGCCATCAGGCGAAAACCATTCAACATCTGGGAGAGTGCCGAGGCTGCTGCCACCACCTTCTAAAAATGTTCGTCGTCGTAGTGTTGGGTTGTTGAGTCGTTTGTGTATCAGTGACGTCGTAAATTGAACGAGGTCAGCGTTATCAACAGTCAGTTGCCAGTCAAACCATGATATCTCATTGTCTTGACAGTATGCGTTGTTATTGCCTTTTTGTGTTCGGCGGCATTCATCGCCCGCGAGAAGCATTGGAACACCCTGGCTCAGGAATAGCGTCGAAAGCATATTGTGAATTTGTTTCGATCGTAGAGACTCAATAGCTTCGTTAACAGTTGGCCCTTCCGCTCCATAATTGGAGGAGAAATTGTTGTTGTCGCCGTCATTGTTGTTTTCGCCGTTCGCTTCATTGTGCTTGTGTTCGTAACACACCAAATCATTGAGAGTGAAACCATCATGTGAAGTAATGAAGTTAATGCTGTGATACGGTTGCCGTTGTTCCCCCGCATAGAGATCACTTGACCCAGCAAGTCGGGTCGCAAGATTTCCTGTTTGGTTTGCATCTCCGCGCCAATAACGCCTCACGTCATCGCGATATCGTCCGTTCCATTCGGCCCAACGTAATGTGGCGAACGTTCCCACTTGATATGCACCAGCTGCGTCCCACGCTTCAGCGATTATTTTGGTATCGGCAAGCATCGGGTCTTCCGTGATAGCTTCTATCACCGGAGAGTTTTCTACGAGTTTTCCGTTGGGGTCCCGGGAAAGAATGCTTGCGAGATCAAAACGGAACCCATCGACATGGTAGGTGTGCACCCAGTGTCGGAGGCAAAGAATAATGAGTTCCCTTACGACCGGGTGATTTGCGTTTATGGTGTTTCCGCACCCAGTGTAGTTTTGATATGCCCTGCTGTCGTTGTTCAGCATGTAATACACGCTGTTTTCTAGCCCTTTCATAGAGAGGGTAGGGCCCTCGGCATTCCCTTCTGCGGTGTGGTTGAAGACTACATCAAGAATGACTTCAATACCTGCTGCATGAAGAGCCCGTACCATTTCTTTGAACTCAGATACTTGGGCAGCTGGAAGCTTCGAGGCAGCATAACCCTGATGTGGCGCGAAGAATGCCAATGGGTCATAGCCCCAGTAGTTTTCATGTTTGCGATGTTTGCCAGTGAAGGACTCAAGTGGGAACTCATGGACTGGCATGAGTTCAACTGCAGTAATGCCAAGACTTTTGAGATAGGGGATTTTCTCAATGACGCCAAGGTATGTCCCTGGGTGTGTAACACCACTCGATGCGTCTGCAGTGAAACCCTTGACATGCATTTCATAAATGACCGTATCGGCCAGCCCATGGCGAAGATGCTGATCTCCTCGCCAGTCAAATGTATCGTCGACGACGACACTCTTTGGTGGTCGAACAATACCATCACGGTGTTGGAGAAAGTGGCCAGCGAGTGCTTTCGAATATGGATCAATTAATCGTGCTGTAGGGTCGAACGACTGGCCTAAAGAAGTGTCGAAGAGACCGTCTGCTTGAAAATGATACAGCTGACCGTGCTTGAGCCCAGGTACAAAAATACTCCATACATCACCGAATCTGTCATGTTTCGGTTCAAAAGAGATTACCTCAGTTGGATCACTGTCATGAGATTGGTCATACAGCAGAACTCGCATTCCAGTCGCATTCCGGCTGAATACAACAAATTGGACACCTTCTCCTTGGTTTGATTCAGTTTTGTGGAGAATCGCCCCATAGGGTAGCGGAGTATGAAATTGTAGCGGAGGAAGGCTGCGCTGGCCTCGGGTGTGTTTCTCAGATGGGTGACAAACTTTTGCCATGGCAGAATGATACACTGAGATACCCCGAAGCAATCAAGTTTGATCCATAGCAGGGGTTATGAAGGGCAGATATCGATATGCAACAAGTGATTCAAAGACTCATCGGGGCACTCCAACGAAGTTTTGATCTCTTGCTAAACACGCCAACGGGTCGGCTGGTAGGAGTAGGTTTACTTGTCCTCGTGGTTCTGTCATTGCTTACACGCAGGGTAGTACGATTATTTCAGAAGCCTCGCGAGGTTTCACTTGTTGATCCTTTACGAGTAGTTGATCTGTCAGCGGAACCTCTTGGCGAAATGTCGAGGGCAGATTTGAAGGTCCATAATCTGCCCGTTCGGTTGGGTGTCGTGGTCTTAGCGCCACTTGGCCGTATAGAACTCCCTGACGAAGATGAATTGTCTTCTATTCTGGATGGATTGGTGCCTGGGCTTGGGGGTTTTATTGCGATTGATAAACCAATTATTCGAACCTGGTCCAACCAGGTCAGTGTTGGTGGCTTTGCAAATAATCTTGCTCTCCATATGCAAGTCGAAAATCATGACCTCACCGAGACACCGTGGTGTCTCGTTGCTGGGAAAACGAAAAGACCGGATGGGCTTTTGCTGGTGACACTTGTACTTGCTGCTGCCACGCCGAATCGTCTTGGTGTTATTCGATTGGAAG
>PKCL01000382.1 GCA_002862165.1 Planctomycetaceae bacterium | reverse complement strand
GAACTTTCGACTCCGTTGGTTCGTGAACTTGTTCGAAGAACTGTTTTTGCGACTGATAATGAATCTAGTCGCTATGCGCTCGGAGGGGTTCTTCTTGAGTTAAGCGACGATACGGTAGTAGCTGTCGGAACAGACGGTCGTCGCTTAGCTAAAATGGAAGGCCCTTCATCCATTCAAGGTGGTGAACTGCCGGCGACACAACCAATTGTTCCAGCCCGAGCCATGCAACTGATTGAACGAAGCCTTGGTGATGCAGAGACTCCCGTAAAACTTGCTGTACAGGGCAGCGACGTAATGATTCACACGAGTCGGACAACGATATCTGCACGTCTTGTTGAGGGAAGATTTCCTCGATGGAGAGATGTTTTTCCAGATCGGCCTGATGCTATTCATATTAAAGTTGTTGCGGGTCCTCTTCTTTCAGCAGTGCGACAGGCAGCTATTGTCACAAGTGAACAGTCAAAGGGAGTTGATTTCGGATTTGAGTCCGGCCAACTTGTCCTTGCAGGTCAGTCTGCAGAAAGTGGACAAAGTCGTGTTGAGATGCCACTAGACCACAGCGGTGATACGGTAGAAATCAAACTTGACCCTCGGTTTGTCAGTGAATTTCTTCGTGTCCTCGATCCAGCGACATCTCTCGATATTGAAATTACAGATGGCCAGAGCGCATGTGTCTGTCGAACTGAGGACGGTTATGGGTACTGTGTTATGCCGTTGGCAGCAGATTAGTAATGGTTTTGCAAAGGAAATACTATCGTGTCTTTTGCAAACTCGCACCGGAACACTAAACGAATGAATGATCCAAGGACTCTCGGAAATGTGCTATCACGGCTGATGGCCCGTACTGGTTACGATCGAGAGCAAGGAACTGAAGCACTGCGTTCCGCTTGGGATAATGTCGCACCGGAGAGTTTACGAGGCAATTCACAAGCAGGTGTTGTTCGAAGAGGAGTTCTTGAAGTTTTTGTAACTCACTCGGCACTTGTTCAGGAAATGGGATTCCATAAACATGAGGCTATTAGAAAACTTCGGTCACTCTTACCATCTGAAGGAATCACTGATATTCGTTGTCGTCTTCTCATCGAAGCTGGTCAGAAGTAGCAAAAAATACATTTGATGAAGAAAATTTCTCGTTCAGAAAATTATAATTCAACTCACTCAATTGTTTCTTGAAAGGTGTCCATGGCTGAATCAGCACCATCCCCAGCAGAAGAATCATCAGAAGCAGGGTACTCAAGTACCGACCTGAAGCATCTTTCTGATCGTGAACATGTACGTGAACGGTTTGGTATGTATATCGGTGACAATACGTCACGTGGATTACACCACTTGGTATACGAGGTTGTTGATAATTCGATTGATGAGTGTATGGCTGAATATGCTCATCGGGTATCAGTAACAGTCAATGTTGACGGTAGTTTAACTGTTGAAGATGACGGACGAGGTATTCCAACCGGTATTCATGAGCAACTCTCAGAAGAGATGGATCGAGAAGTTTCGACTCTTGAAGGCGTCATGACGGTTTTGAAATTCGGTGGTAAATTCGACAAGGGGGCGTATCAGACATCTGGTGGTCTTCATGGCGTTGGGGTGACGGTCGTTAATTTTCTTTCTGAGTGGTGCGAGGTTGAGGTTTCACGAGACGGACATGTATGGCAGCAGGAATACCAGCGAGGAGAGCCCACAGGACCTGTTCGAAAGATGGGAACAGCCACTACGGAAGGAACAAAAACCACATTTAAACCAGACCCCCAGATATTCCCACAAACAAAGTTTTCTTGGGATGTTCTTGCACGTCGTCTACAGGAATTGGCCTTCCTTAACTCTGGCGTAAAAATAATTTTCACAGATGCATCGAGTGGGCAGACTGAGGAATATTATTATGAACGGGGAGTCGAAGAATTTATCGAATGGCTGAATCGATCGAGTGAATCTGTGCACCCGGACGTTATCTGGTTGCAAGGTGAAGCAGAAGGTGTTTCGTGGGATATTGCTCTTCAGTACACCGGTGATTTTACTGAAAATGTGCATAGCTACGTGAACAATATTTCTACAAACGAAGGTGGAACACACGTTTCTGGTTTTCGCTCAGCTCTTACTCGAAGTTTGAATTCGTATGGAAAAAAAACAGGTATTTATAAAGATTTAATACCGACAGGTGACGATGTCCGCGAAGGTCTTACGGCTGTCATAAGTGTGAGAGTCCCTGAGCCACAATTTGAAGGCCAGACAAAAACGAAACTTGGAAATAGTGAAGTTGAGAGTATTGTGACCTCGGCCGTGGGTGAATTCCTTGGCAAGTATCTTGAAGAACATCCTAAGAGCGCGAAAGCCATTTTGCAAAAAGGTGTCTTAGCAGCTGAAGCGCGGACTGCTGCCCAGAAAGCCAGGGCATTACTCCGTGAACGAAAAGGTGCGCTTTCTGGTGGTGGTTTGCCAGGAAAGCTTCGGGATTGCACGAGTAAGGATGTCGATCGATGTGAACTCTATCTGGTCGAAGGTGATTCTGCTGGTGGTTCCGCCGAAGGTGGTCGACTTCGAGAGTATCAGGCAATTCTGCCACTTCGTGGAAAAATTATAAATGCGTACAAGAGTCGTGAGGATAAGGTTCTTGCGAATGAAGAGGTGCGGAGCGTTATTTCGGCTATAGGCGCTGGTATTGGTCCCGAGGCTGATCTGTCGAAGCGGAGATACGATAAAATTGTCATCATGACGGATGCAGACGTGGATGGTTCGCATATTCGCACACTCCTGCTGACGTTCTTTTATCGACAGATGTATCAATTGGTTGTTTCCGGTCATGTTTATGTTGCACAGCCACCGTTATTCCGTGTGCGGAATAAAAAGCAGGTGTATTACGTACAAACAGAAGAAGAAATGAAGAATCAATTACTCGACCAAGGTCTCGGAGAAGGCATTTTTCTGCCAGGTGATGGCCGTGAGTTGGCAGGAGAAGAGATGCAAAAGCTCTGTAGGACTTTAGCGGGATTAGAGGATGCCCTCGTCGCCCTCGAGCGTCGAGGAATTAGTTTACGTGATCATGCAGGGCGTCGAGATGCAGAGACAAAAAAGCTCCCTATGTATCACGTCTTTTTTGGTTCAGAAGAGCATTGGTTTACAAGTCGTGAACAACTCGAAAGTTTTGTAACATCGAAAGAAGAAGTTACAGGTGGTGAGCTCGAAGCTGGGAAAGCTGATGAAAATAAGCCAGGTGGGGGTGGTGCAGCCAATCCAGAGACAGCGGAACAACAACTTATTGTAATCGATCTTCATGAGGTGCGTAGTATTAATGCTGGTCTCACGGAGCTCGATTCAATGGGCTTTGGGATTGAGTCTCTTATGCCCGAGGATCGAACAGGCACAGAAGAACCTCGTTATTTATTGCGTCGTGGTGAGCACAAGGTAGGAATCGAAGATCTACGAGGCCTTCTCACAGCAGTGAGACGTGCTGGTGAAAAGGGGTTGTCGATCACCCGGTTTAAAGGTCTGGGCGAAATGAATGCCGAAGAACTTCGTGAGACAACTCTTGACCCTGCAAATCGAACACTTCTTCGTGTCACAATGGATGACGCAGCCGCAGCGGATGATCTGTTCCGTGTTCTTATGGGAGAGAAGGTAGAGCCTCGTCGCAAGTTTATTGAAAGGAATGCACTCGATGTTCGAAATCTTGATGTTTGAGGCTTGATCACTTGCTGTTGTCGAGATTTT
>PKCL01000209.1 GCA_002862165.1 Planctomycetaceae bacterium | reverse complement strand
AGTTTTAGTCCCTTATAGCGAGCGATACCATGAGCAACATGAACAACAAAATCACCTTCCTTGAGTTCAAGAAACGTGTCGATGGTTCTGGTAAGCCGATGTTTCGGTAATCTTGTTCGTGGTGAGTCATGCCTGCGAAACAGTTCAGCAGCAGAGATGAGAACAAATTTTTCAGGAACCAATCGAAAGCCTGCTGACAGTCTGCCCTGAATGAAATGAAGTCGTCCTGCCTGAGCAGGTGCTGAAGGAGATAAAAGTTCTTTGAGACGTTGCTCTTCAGCCTCGGTGGGTGCCATCACCCAAACTTCCTGATCTTTTCCAACTGTATCAAGTTCATGGCAAACCCGATCAAGCTGGCCAGTAAATCGTTCGACGCTTTCAATTGCCAGGTGAGCAGTTGTCTCAAGGCTTGCAGGTGCTATCGCAGATAGAATTATAGATGGGTATCGATAGATACGAGAAAATAAATCTGGAGCACTCAGTGTCGATTGCTCTGGTAGAAAATCCGTCAGACGTTGGCCTTCATCGGATAGCTCTTGAGGCTCTACAAGGCACCACCATGTGCTAGCAGGAGCAATGTCGGTGAGCCAAGCCCGCTTGTCATTTGTGTGTTTTGATTGCAAGGCAGTCAGATCAATTGAACTTAGCGCCTGAATGCTCCGCTGGCTAACAGTATCAAATGTTCGGAGTGACTCAATCTCATCATCGTTGAGTTCAAGTCGAACTGGTCGCTCCCAATCAGTTGCAAAAAGATCGATGATGCCACCACGTCGGGCAAAAGTACCCGGAGAATCAAGCGTATCTACTTGTTGCCATCCTCTTGTTGAAAGCCATTCAACTAATTCTTGCGGATCAATCGTAGCACCGAGTGTAAGTTGTTGCGTACTCTCTTTAATCTGCCGTGGATCAGCAAGTGGAGTGAGGACAGCCTGCATTGACGTCACGAGTATGCGGGGACTGGTATCGGAGTCTTCTACTAAACGTTTGACAATCGCCAGGCGTCTTGCTTCGGCAGGGTCAGTGACTAGTTGCTTCTGGTCAGACGAAGGGTCCTCGATCGATTCAATGGCAGGTAAAACGTCAATTGCTGATAATGTAAAAAGTGTGAGGTCATCGGCAAAAATGTCTGCGTCCACTGCGTGTGGAACAACAACAATAATGAGTCCCTGTTGCTCTTGAGCCCTTCCAGCTGCGATAGCAGCAACGGCTAAACTACTCGCCGCTCCCCACGTCCCACTAATTGTCCCACCATGCCCTTGCTTGAGACTGGTGAGAACCTCGAGGAAACCATTGTGATCGCGCAGTCCGTCGGTAAGTTGGTGCAGTTGGCCCGAACTTACGGGTGACAATGCGGTTTCACGGTCATTCTGAGCAGCTAACACAGTCGTATTGTAGGGGATGATTGGAGGAAATAGTGCTGAATATGGCGTTTGAATAGCTGACCCGAAGCTTCTTTTCGTGTATCGTTGAGAAGAGCAAGTTTACCGAAAAAACCCTTTTCCTAATTATGGGCGAGGCATCGAGAAGTGACGAGGGTAAACTGGGAAAAAATGCGTAGATTAGTTTCATTAGATACCAAGAGAGGACGATGAAGATGGCAACGGCACCTGATCAGACACGAAATGAATCACTTATCAGTGGAGCCGATGCAGTTATTGAATCACTTGTCCGTAATGGAGTTGAGGTAATTTTTGCATATCCAGGCGGCGCTAGTATGCCATTGCATCAGTCACTCACACGGTTTGGTGATAGACTTCGCACCATCCTACCACGTCATGAGCAGGGTGGTGGTTTTGCTGCACAAGGGTACGCCCGTACAACTGGGAAGCCAGGAGTTTGTATGGCAACAAGCGGGCCTGGTGCGCTCAATCTCGTGACTGCGATTGCAGATGCAAAGCTCGATAGTATTCCACTTGTGGCTATCACAGGGCAGGTCCAAACAAGCGTTATTGGTACGGATGCATTTCAGGAAACACCGATTGTCGAGGTGTGTCGAGGAATCACAAAGCATCACTATCTTGTTACCGATGCGAAAGATATTCCTCGTGTAATGAAAGAAGCATTTTTTATTGCCACTACTGGCAGGCCGGGCCCAGTGCTTGTCGACCTACCGAAAGATATTCAGCTCACTAATATTCAGCCTGATTATGACGTAGAAATGAATTTGCCTGGCTATCATCCTGAAGTTCGTCGTGCACATTCAGAGCAGATTGCTCAGGTAGCAGCCGCAATTCGTCGTTCGAAAAGACCGGTGATTTATGCTGGCGGTGGTGTAATAGCTGGTGAGGCTGCGGAAAACCTACGAACGCTTGTCGAAAAAACTGGAATCCCAGTGACGATGACTCTTATGGGGCTAGGCGCATTCCCCGGTGATGATCCAAGATCTCTCGATATGCTTGGAATGCACGGAAGTGTGTACGCGAATTATGCGGTTGATGAAGCAGATTTGCTTATCGCGATTGGAGTACGATTTGATGATCGGGTGACTGGGAAGGTCGCCGAATTTGCTCAGCACGGGTTTATCGTGCACATCGATATCGATCCATCTGAAATAAATAAAAACAAGTTAGTCCACATACCGGTTGTAGCTGATGTCAATGAAGCTTTGGCACAACTCAATGAGATTGTAGAGCCACCTGAAGAAGGTCTGGATGAATGGCATGCTAAAATAGATGGTTGGAAAGAAGAGGATCCTTTCGCATTCGATGAAACATATCCGGGAATTCTTGCTCAGGAAGCCATTGCAGAAATATCTCGCCTCACTGCAGATCGTAATGCTGTTGTTGCCGTTGGAGTCGGACAACATCAGATGTGGGCAGCGCAGTTCTATAAGTTTCGACGACCAAGAACGTGGCTCTCCTCAAGTGGGCTTGGAACGATGGGTTTCGGACTCCCTTCCGCAATGGGTGCGAAAGTTGGCTGTCCTGACGATATTGTCATTGACATTGATGGTGACGGCAGCATCCTGATGAATATCCAAGAATTCGCGACATGCACGTGTGAGAATATTGCGGTAAAGGTTCTCTTGTTAAATAATCAGCATCTGGGAATGGTTGTTCAGTGGGAAGACCGTTTCTTCAAGGGTAATCGAGCACACACGTACCTAGGTCCTGTTGGAAATCCTGAGGCCTCTGGTCAAGGCGATGGCATTTCTCCTGACGCCCGGTATCCAGATTTTGTAGCGATTGCACAAGGCTTCGGATGGCATGCCGAGACTATTTCAGAGAAAAAAGATTTGGAATCTGCCCTCAAGAGACTAATAGATTCTGATGGGCCGGCACTTCTAGATGTACAAGTGCCTTATCAGGAGCAGGTGCTACCGATGATACCGTCCGGAATGTCAGTTCGTGAGTTGATTAAGAAGTAGCATCAGTAGTCTTATTGGAGTTTGAACGGTGAGAATTTCTTTGGCGATGTCTCGTTCTCAGCGTCAGTAGTTTCCGGGTTCTCAATATCGGGAACTATCGATTCAGGATCAAACTCTTCAATGGCACTGGTAATAGATGTATCTTTGGGCTCTTCATAAATTTTTACGCCAAAAGCACGAAGACGTTCTGCATTTTGTTCGTGTGCTTCCTTGTCATCATTCATTTGTCCTGCGAGACGGTTCATAGAATCAGCAAGAGTTACGAGCCGCCAGCTTGCCCTGAGGCTAGCAGTGATTGGTAAATAATTTTTTTCAATTTCAATTGGTGTTCCCATGGGGTCGAAG
>PKCL01000449.1 GCA_002862165.1 Planctomycetaceae bacterium | reverse complement strand
GAGAAAACACCTTGAACCATTGATTTGTAAATATTGTTGATTTTTCCACCAAAAGTTTACGAGCACGCGAAACTGAGTCAAAGAAACAACCATGCAGCGTTTCAAAACAACAAAGGCAACTTGCACTCGAATTCTTTTGATAGACTTCATTTCTTGGCACGAGACACTCTTATCCAAAAAGAACTATGACAGAAAACTGCAGTGAACTCCTGAAAATCATTGAGGCAAGGGCTCTCAAACGAGGTACCTTCACTCTAGCCTCAGGCCAGACAGCCAACTTTTACCTCGATGCAAAGCAAGTTGTTCTCGATTCATATGGGGCCATGCTGGTCGGCAAGGTCATTCTAGAACGACTTCAATCGTTTGGTGAGCTACCAGAGGCAATCGGTGGCATGTCGATCGGAGCAGATCCCATTACAGGGGCCGCTGTCACAATAGCTGGAACAGTTGGGTTGCCACTGAAAGGATTCATGGTTCGAAAAGAGCCCAAAGGTCACGGGATGCAGCGGTACATCGAGGGACCCGTTGAAGCAGGTCACCGAGTCGTTATCGTAGAAGACGTCACGACAACTGGCGGTTCATCCCTTCTTGCAATTGATCGAGCCGTTGAATTTGGCCTCCACGTAGAACGTGTCATCACGGTCATTGATCGGCTTGCTGGCGCCACTGAAGCCTTTGCAGCACGCGGCATTCCCCTTGAGCCGCTCGTCACCATTCGTGACCTCGGTATTGAGCCAGAATAAAAACCACTCCGTCGCAAAGCATTTAGTAATGCACTCACAAAATGCCTGAACATTGCGTATGTCGAAGAGTGTCCTTCAAAGGGAATCATCGGAAACGTACGGCTCCCTCTCAAAATGCAGTGCGACTTCGACAGAGTTGCTACTATAAGATGTACGGACAGGAAGGCATTCGTATAAGGAAATGATTGGCATGGTAGCATTTCAGAAACCTGTCGCTTTTTATGGCGTGCATGGTGTTCTATTGCATCTGCTGTGTTGCCTTGCTTTTCTACCCATCACGGCACAGGCTATCACGACGAGTGCTGGTGATGATGTCACCAATCAGCAGAAGATTGCGGCACTAATCACAGCCCTTGGCGACAGTGATTATGTAACACGAGAATCAGCAACTCAGCAATTACGTACCGTTGCTGATTACGCAATTGATCAATTACTTGATGCTGCGAATCAGAGTCATGATTTAGAGGTTGCACTTCGTTCACAGTGGATTCTTGAGACAGTATCACTTACGGGGCCCGACGATCCCCCAGAAGTAAAGGTATTATTAAAAAATTTCTCAAACCGTTCCCTGTCTCAGCAGATCAGTGCACTGAGCCGGCTTGTACGTCTTGAGAATAATGTCGGTGTCAAACCGCTCGCTCGCCTGATTCGAACAAATCGATCTGAAAGCCTTTCTTATCTCGCAGCGCTCGTCCTTTTACAGGAATGGCAGCCTATTGACCCATGTTGGCCAAGTCTTACGGCACAGGTTCCAAATGAACTTAACGCCAGCCAGCGTCCAGCTGCCCTACTCATACGATATCTCACTTCTTTCTCACGACTAGCTGACAACCCAGAAACAAACCTGGAGCAAAAGAAAGATGCCTTTACGGAATTTGAAATAGCAGCTAAAAAATTTATTGAATTCCTGCCCTTTGATAAGCAGGCTTTTGGAATCAATACCACGAGGCGTGAAGTCGGTGATCTCGCCCGAGAGATTGTTGTACGCTGTCATGCTCGTGTGGCAATACAGGCCGAATTTCCGGATCGGGGCATCGACGTTGCCAAAAAGCTTTTTGATTTTATTACTGAAAGCGGAAAGAAGAACTCTCTCGCAACTGCAGACGTACTTTTTTGGGCCTCGCATTCTGGACTGTCCAGTCTTTGCAACGCTATGCCAGAGAATCTGCAGAAGACCTTTGAAGATGAATCGCTCACTCTCTACGCGGTAGCGAGTTGCGAACAGGCCAATGGTAATGATGTTCTGGCAGCAGAAATGGCGGGGCGTGCATTTGCTTTATCAAGCGACAAAACAGATCAGCAAATGTTGGCTGCTATTCGACTTGATCATTGGGGGCTTGTTGATTGGGCTGACCGTGAATACCAAAGAGTTATTGCCTCACCGAATTTATCGGCCCAACAAATCATTCCCCTGTCGATCCAATGGGCCGAACTACTCAACGACTTTGATCGATGTGAAGAAGCCTCCGCCGTTCTTGAACAAATGTTAAGTGGTTCCCACGGGACCGTCAAAAATATTCGTATCATGGATTCCCTTGGCTACTCAAAAGAGGCACTTGCTGCTCGACAAAAATACTTTGTGTCTCGTGGTGCTCAAGAAAACGGCAACAGAGATCGTGAGAGACGGGATCTCGATGAAGCACTGGAAGATTACCCTGAAGAAATTGACACGCTCATTGCTTACTATCACTTCCCTGGACTCTCATCAGTTGATCGATCACGGATTATGACGCTTATTGAAAAAGCGTTACGAAAACTCCAACAACGTATTGATCAAGAGCCCGATGCAGCAAATTCCTATAACGAATACGCTTGGCTGGTAGCAAACACTGAGGGTGATCTTGCACGAGCCACTCGCTACTCAAAGCGTTCCCTAGAACTTGATTTCGATTCAGCAAGTTTTCTTGACACCTTGGCCCATTGCTATGCAGCTGATGAAAATCCTAAGGAAGCAATCCGCTGTCAAGTCGTTGCCTCACGGAAAGACCCCGGAAGCAATACCATTAAAAAAAATCTAAAGAAATTTTTATCAATGCATAAGTGATCACCGGCGCATATATGATTTCTTGAATCAGGTTATCTGCTATTCAGAACGATAGAGCGGTAAATATCGATAGGGTATTTGCAAACAGAGTATCGCCTGTGCTGTAGCCCGTAATCTGTCAGTCTCTCCGGCAAAAAGAGCTGAGTCCCAACTTCCTACTTCATCACCCTCCTGCTCCTGAGTCCTCACTAAAAACGCAGTAACTCGAGAGTACCACGTATCGAATTGCTCACCTTCGATATTTCGAAGCACTTCACCAGACAGCAACAAAAAATCAGTAGACTGATTGAACGAAGAAGCTTCAAGGGACGGGACCGACTCAGCAAGAAAGCGGGCGCCGTCCACCATGACAGGTGAGTCAATGGGCTCTTCTTGATATTGCAACAATAGCAAGCCAGCCGCCGTCGCTGTCAGATCCGGGGGACCAGCGGGCGTTCGTCCAAAACGTGATTTTGGAATTTCAGGAGTACCACAAGCGGCTGATTCGAGAAACACATTGGCTCTTCGAAGGACTGCTGTCGAGGGCTTTATTCCACAGGATTCAGCAATGTGCATTGCAAGCAGTGCACGTAATGTAGGAAGCACTGTTTCTGACGTTTCAGTTGCAGTACGCTGCCAGCTCCCTTCTTTTGATTGACGATCCACGAGACTTTTCAGTGCATAGACAGCATTTTTCTTAAGAGCCCGATCACCACTTAAAAAACTTGTTTCGCAACCAACAATAACTCCTGAAATGAGCCCATCTAAGTCGACTGCACCGGGAGCACTCCCCTGAAGATCGGTTTGGGGACGAGGAGAACCTAGCCAAATAAGCCCTTTCTTCACCACTTCTGGATATTCTTCCAGCCACACAGCTGTGGCAGAATCTAATTCGTAGGTTATTCCCTCTGCCAGAAAAGGCAGCAAAGCCAAGGCTGTTATCGTTTCACTATTTTC
>PKCL01000495.1 GCA_002862165.1 Planctomycetaceae bacterium | reverse complement strand
TATTCACGGTCTGTCCGATGAGCGTTACTTCTTTACACCCCTCTGCAACTAATTTTTCAGCTTCAGCAATAATGGCCTGTGGGGGCCTCGCCTGCTCTGGCCCTCGCACCCTCGGCACAACACAAAAAGCACAAAACTTGTCACAACCTGTTTGTGTACGAACGAATGCCTGGAACGGAGTTGGTCGCATCGTAGAGTCTCGATCGGGATCGTAGCTCTCAAAACTATCTACGACCTCCAAACGACTACCTGCTTTACGGTCAAGGCTGACCTCAACTTGTGGGCCGCTCCCTGCTTGAATCAGATCAATGAGTGAAGGGACTCTATGCAGCTGGCCAGGACCAACAACAAGATCAACCCACGGAGCTCGTGCACGAATCATTTCCTGATCTTTTTGAGCCATACACCCAAGTACACCGACAATTAATCCTGGGAGCTTTTCTTTCTGCTTACGAACCCGACCGAGTGCGGAGTAAATTTTATCCTCTGCATGTTGACGAACGCTACATGTATTAAAAAATACTGCATCTGCATCAGACATGGTAGCCGTCATATCCCACCCCTGTCGACGTAGGGCAGCGACGACAAGTTCGCTGTCGAGAACATTCATTTGACAGCCGACGGTCTCAATAAATAGTCGTTTCGTTGCAGCCATACTGTTGATCTTATCCTAAGAACTAGGGGGTGTCTCCATTGTCGACCGAAACAGGCAGTTGCGAGCCTACACGTACGGAACTTCCACGGAGGAAATCTGCTGCTGACATTACTCGCCGACCTTCAGGTATTACTTGCCGTATTGCTAATCGACTCCCACCACCACACGCGACAATAAAACTATCGGCGTTTATCTCAGCAATCATCCCTGGTGGCATATTCGCATCAATTGATTGACCTTCAACAACCTCGGTTTCCAAACACACGAGCCGACGAATGCCATTCATATGTGGGACAAATGCTGTTAGGCGTGGCCATGGGACAAATGCTCTCCGCCGACGATCAATATCTATGGCTGTCATTTCCCAATGAACAAATCCATCGTGCTTTGCAATCCTTGGAGCTTTCGTTGCTTTGCTTTCATCCTGAGCCTGTCCTGCTGCTGCATGTTTATTTTTCTCCAGGGAACCGCCAGCTTCCTGAAGAATATCGAGAGATTCCAAAACCGCCTCGACTCCAAGAATAGCCAAACGCGTCTCTAGCTCAGCAGACGTTTCTTTCTCTCCAATCATCGTCGAACGACTGGCAAGAATATTCCCAGCATCTAACTTCGGTGTCATATGAATGACGCTTACACCTGTTTGTGTATCACCAGATAGAATTGCCCACTGCACAGGGGCAGCCCCACGATGTCTTGGCAGGAGAGAGCCATGCAAATTCACGCCTCCCAATCGCGTCGCACGAAGCGTATCGCTTGAAAGAATCTGACCGTAGTCACAGACCAACATGATATCCGCCGCAAAGGCTCTCAGTTGATCCTGTACACCGACAGCATTGACATCCGGTGGATCCAGCACAGCAAAGCCTACTTTCTCTGCAGTTTCCCGCATGGGATTCACCGGCGAACGTCTTTTACCAGCAGCGCGAGGAGGTCTGGTGACAACTGCAACTATGTGGTGCTTCGAAGACAAAATCGCCTCAAAAGACGGAAGAATAAAGCCGCCCGTTCCCATGACCACAACAGATAAGCCATTCTGTAAATCTGTAGCACTCATGGCTTGCAACGCTGAGCCTCGAGTTGATCCAGTTCCGAAATGATTTCGTCTTCAGGTAACAATTCACCACGAGATTGTTTACTGTGATAAATATCTTTGAATAATTCGAGGTCTCGCTTCACTTCAAGACTGGCTGCATCAGGAAGCCTGTCCGTAAACAGCCGCCCTTCGAGGTGATCAAATTCATGCTGTACAACACGAGCCAGGAAACCATCAAGGTCGATGCGTATCGGCTGACCGTCCAGATCCCAAGCCTCAATAATCACGCGTTGTGGCCGTCGAACGTCAGCTCGTAATCCGGGAAGACTGAGACATCCTTCCTCCTGAATTGCCGTCCCCCGAGGTCTACTCAGTGTCGGATTCAAAAAGGCCAGTTCCTCACCAGAATCTGGGTCACCCGTGGGATTCACAACAAACATTCGGTACGGCAAGGCTACTTGATTCGCTGCCAGACCGACTCCTTGTGCGTCATACATAATTTCAAACATTTGTTCGACGGCATCACGAACACCATCATCAATACGGAGAAGTGGTTTTGCCTTTCTGAAGAGCGCCGGATGCGGATACTCGACAAGGCTGAGTGTGCCAATAGAGGCCTCATCAGATGGTTGGGAGTTCGAGTTTGGCGAAGTAGACACAAGAAACCTCCAACTTTTAAACCTTAATTTTACGCATTCAAAATAAACCTGCTTATATGATACCTTTTTATTACTCTGCTAACAGGAACAGCCCAGTGAATCATGAACTGCCAGATACCAGAAAGCCGCCGGCGTGGAGCCATCCCGCCGTGCTCCTGGCGACCTGTTTTTGGATTGGGCGCATCCGTCCTGCACCCGGAACGTGGGGGTCTGCAGCTGCGATACCTGTTATCGTGGCACTTTCATATGCCCGTCTACCCTTGGTCCTTGAAGTATCATTGTGGGTGACTGTGTGCTGTATAGGCATTCCTCTTTGCACGATTGCTACGCGTCAACTTGGGGGCCAAAAAGATCCATCGTCAATAGTCATCGATGAATTTTTAGCCATGCCCCTTGTTCTCCTCGTTGTCTCCCCTGAGCAGCGAACCTGGCCTGTAATATTAATTGCTTTTCTTCTTTTTCGTCTCTTTGATATCACGAAGCCACCTCCCTGCCGGCAACTTGAAAATCTACCCCAAGGTCTTGGTGTTATGGCAGACGATTGGGCAGCAGCAGGACTTTCAGCCTGTGCTCTTTTTGTAATATCGTTCTTTCTTTCATAAGATGATTGACTAATTCCCATACTTCATAAAAGCTGATTGTGTTCTGTCCTGCTTGTCACTTACGAAATGGTCACCGAGCGATTCAACAAAGTATCAATGTCGCCGGACTGCAGCGCTTCGACAAATAGGGGCACGCTTTTGTAGATTACGTTACTGGTAATCTGAACAACCCAATTCTGGAGAAGTGGAGTAATCGTGATGATAAACCGTGCATGTTTATGTGCCTCCCACATTTCAATTGCGGTTCCCATTGAAGCCTCCGGAACATATGCAATTAAAACGTCAAATTGCTGACACATTGTTATATGCCCGCAAAAAACATCTCGTGCACGGCTGCTGCTATAACCCATCGAATCCGTGTGATTCGCGAACGGATCGTATACCTCCGCCTTTGGCCAATGTCCATGTACAATGCTGTGTAACGATTCACGATATGATTGATCGTGTACACATGATGACACGTATGAACCCTGCATAATTCCCGCAAGAAAAACTTTCATGCCTAACTCCACAACAACGACAAAAAAACCGTCTCGTTTAACGAATCAAAAAAAAAGCACGACACACAAAAATGTAAAAAGCTCATCCAAATGTCATGCACCAGCTTTACCGAACATACCCAAGATTGATGTCACAAAAGCACAAAAAACCGTTCTTGATCTTCTCAAAATCCCAGGCATTTCGGGTCAAGAAAAACAGATTGCTGAACTCATTCGTAAAAAACTAATCGATGCTGGCTGCCCTAAGAACCTGATTTCATACGACCAGGCACACAAAA
>PKCL01000470.1 GCA_002862165.1 Planctomycetaceae bacterium | reverse complement strand
ATGTCAGTCTTAACCACCTTTGCATTATCAACGGTGACTACACCACCACTTACGGCAATAGCGACGTCTGATCCTTCAACAGTTTTTGCTTTTGTAAGTTTGACAACATCCTTAGCCATGACTTTGCCAGGGACAACGTGATATGTCAAAACTTTAACAAGCTGGTCTTTGTTTTCTGGCTTTAAAAGCTTTTCAACAGTACCGGCAGGCAGTTTTTCGAATGCTGCATTGGTAGGCGCGAATACAGTGAATGGACCGCTTCCCGAGAGAGTTTCGGCAAGGCCTGCTGCCTTAACGGCTGCTACGAGCGTGCTGAAGTCAGCGTTATTTGCTGCGTTTTCAACAACAGTTTTATCACACGTGCCACAGCCTGCTGTGGCTGCACGACTTACGAGTAATGCACAAAAAACTGTACAGATAATACCGAGTGATCGGTAGGACATGGGCGTTTCCTTTCAAGAGAAATGGCTGTTTTTACACAGAACCTAGAATACCAGTAATCCATAACTATAGTCGAGACAGGCGTGTTGGGGAGCCTGAAACTGGACTTTAGCCTCTAGAATGACAAGTAAGAGTATCTGCCTCAGCATGTATACAAACACTATCTGGAAAACTATTCGCGACGAAGCAGTAGAGTTTTAATTTCAGGAAACCGGAAAAAAATAGTGAGCCTTGAAATACCTCGCGGAGGGTCTTTCATGCGATATTTTTAAAACGATTTAACACAGGCTTTCAATGCCGCTGGTTTGTTTGTAGTAACACCCAAAGCCCCTTCATTAATATAGAAAATCGCATCTTTTGGTTCATCAACAGTCCACACATGAAATTCAGATACGCCCTCATTCTTGAGCTGGCTGAGAAAATCTTTTGTAACAATATCCCGACGTGCTTGAAGACCGACCCCGTCGGCTCCAATCTGAATGAGGGTTTCGGCAATTTGCTTAGGAGAAGGAAGCCAAGAGTTAGCCCGACTTTTATGCTGTTGAAAAGACGTAAGCCAATGGATTCGCATTTTCGGAAAAAAAATTCTACATTTTTTTAAAGTCTCTTGATTAAATGTGATGAGTATAATCTGATTTTTTGGGAGCGATGATCTTTGAAGACACTCAGCGAGCGGTTCTACAATTTCTGGCCCCGTCTTGAGTTCAATAAAAAAATGTCCATGTGTTGGTACGGTTAAAAGTACCTGATTCAGAGTTGGACAGGTTTCTCCTGCAAAATGAACATCTTTCCACGTACCGAAATCGAGTGACTGAAGTAAATCTAGAGGCATTTTTGCCACTTCCCAGTTGGTACCGGTAAGTCTTTCAGTGTTTGCATCATGGATACAGATAATTTGTTTATCACGAGTGAGCCTAAAATCACCCTCAATAGCATCGCAACCAATATCCCATGCTCTACGAAATGCTGATAAAGTATTTTCTGGAGCAACAGAAGAGGCCCCTCTATGTGCGGTGATAAGGCTGTGTGGTTGTTTCAATTGTGCTTTTGTAAAATAAGGAAGACCTAAAGATAAGGCAAAGCAAAAACCAATCAGGGTTCGTACTACAATTTTGAGAAGCATTATCAAGTGCACCTGATGGGAAAGTCTTCGTGTAACAACCTTGACTAAATTTATCGTAGTAAGGAGTACAAGATGCCATCACAAGAAGGTGGTCAAGGCCCAATCTTTCTTTCTGCAACGGATTACGCCCTTCCCAAGGCGATTCCCGAGGGTACTGAAAAATATACCAATTACAGGGAAATGGCCCGTGGGGGTTCTGCAATTTTACGAGCCTGCTTTGATCAAATGACAGGTCGAACAGTCGTAATGAAGTCTCTACTTACGAAGTATTTGGTAGATAAGCAGGAAAATCGTCGATTGCTTCGAGAGGCTCGGATTACCGCTCAACTCCAGCACCCGAATACAGTTCCGGTGTATGAAATTGGTCGGGATCACCGTCACGGCCTTTATTTCACAATGAAACGGATATCTGGAGAAAACCTATTTACGATTCTCTCACGTGTTGCTCAGAAAGATCCCATAACAGTTTTTGAGTTTGACCTTCGCCGCCGCGTAGAGATTGTTATGACAGCTGGACTAGCTCTTCTATACGCTCATGCCAGAGGAGTCATTCATCGGGATGTGAAGCCTGAGAATATATGGGTAGGAAATTTTGGTGAAGTGATTTTGCTTGATTGGGGAGTAGCGAAAGTATGGGGACAACCTGATGATGCATTAGAGCATCCACAAGTCGCCGAGAAAGATGACGAAGCTATACAGTCATTGACCATGGCTGGAGATCGACCGGGAACCCCGCTTTATATGTCACCCGAGCAGGTTAATACAAATCGGGCCACGATTGATGAACGAAGTGATATTTTCAGTATGGGAGTTGTTCTATATGAAGCAATTGCTCTACGAGAGCCATTTCGAGGTCGTGTCATTCAAGAAACATTTGAGAATATCATTCACGATAATCCACCCCCTCCATCATCACTAGCGCCCGAGAAAAATATTCCAAAAGAGCTTGACGATATTGTGATGAAAGCAATTGAAAAAAAACTAACAAATCGTTTTCAGACAATGCAAGAAATGCTTGATGCGGTACGACTTCTTGATTCAGCGTACACACTTCAGACATTACAAAAATTTAATAAGTAAAATAAAAGGGTCTCCCAAAAGTTATTTCGGGAGACCCTTTTCATATGCAACAGCGTGTCCCGGAAGGATTAGACAGCAGCTCCAGCAGCAGCTTTTACTGTTTTGATAATGGCTGCAGCAACCTTATACGGATCTGCATTTGAAGCAGGTCGGCGATCTTCAAGACGGCCTTTCCAGCCATCGTCGATAGTACCAACTGGAATACGAATCGATGCGCCACGGTCAGAAACGCCGTAACTAAACTGGTCAATACTCTGTGTTTCATGTTGACCGGTTAGGCGTTGATCGTTGTCTGCTCCGTATACAGAAATATGCCTTTCAACAACACCGGCAAAGCCTTCGCAAATAGTTGTGAAGACCTCTTTATCACCACATGTACGCATTAATTCATTCGAGAAGTTTGCGTGCATGCCAGAACCATTCCAGTCAGTTTTTCCAAGTGGTTTTGGATGCCAATCAATTGCATACCCATATTTTTCACCGATGCGCTCGAGTAGATATCTGGCAACCCATATTTCGTCACCAGCACGTTTTGCACCCTTGGCAAACACCTGAAACTCCCATTGACCAGCAGCTACTTCAGCATTAATTCCCTCAACGTTAATTCCGGCTTCAAGACAGGCGTCTAAATGTTCATCAACACAGTCACGGCCGTGTGCGTTGGACGCACCGACAGAGCAGTAATACGGTCCTTGAGGCGCTGGGTAACCTCCGAGTGGAAATCCAGGAGGATTATTGTTGGAAGTACACCAGAGAAAGTACTCTTGTTCAAAACCAAACCAGAAATCTTCATCGTCATCTGCAATGGTTGCCCGACCGTTGGAATCGTGGGGAGAACCATCTGCATTCAAAACCTCTGTCATAACGAGGTAGCCGTTTTTTCGACCGGGATCTGGAAAAACGGCTACTGGTTTAAGAAGGCAGTCAGAATCACCACCAGTTGCTTGTTCAGTACTACTACCATCAAAAGACCACATTGGGCACTCTTCAAGAGTACCACCAAAATCTGACTCAATTCGAGTCTTCGATCGAAGGCTTTGGGTTGGCTTATAGCCATCAAGCCAGATGTATTCCAGTTTCGATTTCGTGC
>PKCL01000064.1 GCA_002862165.1 Planctomycetaceae bacterium | reverse complement strand
GTTTCTTCCCGCTAGAAAATTTGCCGCCACACTTCAGCAACTGACCATTCTTCGCGATCGGCGGATGGGTCGACTGCCCATTCACGCCACGCGTTCACGTCGTTACCAAGGTCACGCCCGCTTACTTCCTTCAACGAAGCCACCGCTCTGAATTGAATTGCAGGATCAGGTGCCTCAAGTGCTTCAGCCAGAACCGGTATTGCCGCCTCATCCCCAAGAGAACCGAGATCTCGAACAGCGTGGAGGCGAACATCAATATCTTCATCACTACGAAAACGATTGGCTAGATGTCGAATTGCTTCATCTCCACCAATTTCCACCCAGGCATCACAAGCGGCAATTCTGACAAGAGCATCGGGGTCATCCAGTCCACCAATGCAGATCGCACGTGCAGAAGGATTGTCAAAATCTGCAGAGCATCTCAGTATTTCAGCTCTTACTCGAGGGTCGTGCTCAACTATCATTTCATTTACAAGCCTTTTTGAAAACCCGGTGCGCGCCTCAGAGTTACCATCCTTCACTTTTTTTGCTTGCTGGCTCAGTTCTGTAATTCTCTGATCTGCATTGAGTCCGTACTTTTCTTTTTCAAGTGCAGCCTGTTGTGAATTCATCCAAGGAATAGAACTCGCGCACCCCCCTAAAATGCAACTGATGAAACAACCACCCACTAAAGCAGAAACTCTGATGTAATTTTGCAATGCTGCGAACTGAAGACGAGGGTGACATAGTGACATTGTGCTGAAATTCTTCTGGACTACAGGGTGTTCGGATAAACATCGAATTGTTGGGAAAGTACCCATTCAGTCCTTGCTAGTCCAACACCAAAGCCGCCTTAAAACCAAGAAAACAGCAAGGACCTGTTTTACCCAGACCGCCACACCATTTCTGCTTTGCTTCTTTCTAGTTCATTCTGCTCGAAAAGAGCCTCGAAGACCGACCGGTGCATACGCTACAGTAAGAAAAATTCTTCCACTCTAAGATCGAACAAACAGCAAGATCGAACAAACAGCCTATGGACACGCGTTATCTTTACATCTGCTTCGCGCTACTTTTAGGCACTACTCTCGAGCTACCTGCACAAGCAGCGCCTCCTCTTGCGAAACAAAAACCTGCCAAAATTATTGAGGTCTCGCACCAGACTCCTCAAGGCAATCATGAGATACTCCGTGGGAAATTGCTCGTAGAGGCTATCGACGGCAGCGTCTTACTAGAAGACGACCAGCAAATACTTCATATCATTCCAGGTGAAAGTATCGCTCAGCAAACGGTACTCATTGAAGTAGACCCTCTAACTCCAAAACAATTAGGGCAGAAAATTGTTGCCAGTCTTCCTGACGGATTTTCATTCATCACAACTCGGCACTACCTAATTTGTTACAACACATCTGTTGGATACGCACGCTGGTCTGCAGCGCTCCTCGAGCGACTTTTTACTGGCTTTCATGCTTTCTGGTCGCAAGCAGGGCTTGAAGTCAGACAGCCTGAACAGCCTCTTGTCGTTATCATTTTCTCAAATCGTAATGACTACAAACGTGCTGCAGAAAAAGAAGTTGGTGATGCCTCACACAGCATTGTGGGGTATTACAACCAACTCACAAATAGAATTACTACGTACGACATTACGGGAAGTGACTCAAATGATCCGACAACAAGACAATCTTCTAGTTCCGCTGGCAATTTGATTTTACGCAACCCTCAGGCTTCGAGCCTTATTGCAACACTTGTACACGAAGCTACTCATCAACTGGCGTTTAATGCTGGCCTGCACGTTCGACTCTCGCCAACTCCTGTCTGGCTGAGTGAAGGAATTGCAACATATTTTGAAACACCCGACCTGACGAATTCCAGGGGGTGGCAATCAATTGGTGCAATCAATGAAGCCCGACTGGAATTATTACTCAAACAATTTACACCAGGGCTCATTTCCCGCTTTATCATAGAGGATGAACCATTCCACAATCCCGACGAAGCACTCATTGCTTATGCGCATGCGTGGGCCTTCGTATCGTTCTTGGCAACAATGAGGCGAGAGGACTTCTGTGCGTATATCGCACATTTCAATAAAAAGGGTCCACTCGAACTGGACACACCGGCAGAGAGACTGAGTGAGTTTAAAAATGCCTTTCATAGTGAACCTGATGATCTTGAACCAGAGATACTCCAGTACATAAATACGATCGCACGACGAAACCGGCAGTAATTGAACACACTCCGCCCTCATGAGGCCCACCAAACTTGGCAACCCTCACAATCGTCTGCCTCAATAAAGAATCTGCCTTTGCTTTCGGCACGAACCCTACAATCGTTTAAGGGCTTTATCATCTTCGTGATATCGGCCGATGGCAACTAATAACTATGTGTCTAAGTACGACTACAAGGTAGAAATTTTCTACAAACACCGATCTACAAACTCAGAACATACGTACTCCACTACCCGACGATCTCTCGACCATTCAACGAAGTGTAAGAAATAATGGCAAAGAAAAAGGCTAGCGCCATCCAGGCTCTTACGATTTCACTGATCATTTTTGTCATGTGCACATTTGTCTTAGCCGTGACGACGTATGTCTTCTACACCCAGGCTGAGGATGCAAAGGTTGAAAAAACTCAGGCTGAAACCACAGCGAATGAGGCCCGGCAAAGCCTTAACGCAGCGCAGCAATCCCAAAAAGATTTGCTCGAATCACGAATTGGCGTCAATCCTGGTGATTCTATCGATTCAGTTGACGAAGAGTTAGCAAGCCTCCAAGACACCGCAAAAAAATATGGTAGTGACGAAAACACGACACCAACATACCGTAGCCTGATTAAAACTTTTGATAATGCGCTCATAGGTGCAAATGCTGATAACGCAAGCTTGGCCTCTGAGAAACGTGATCTTCAAAACAAACTGAAAATAGCCGAAGTTAATCTTAGTAACACTCAGTCTTCTTACAATAAAACAATGGATGACAAGCAAGATGAAATTGATGCCATCGGAAAGGCCCGTGAAGAAACGGCTGCGAAATTTACAGCGGAAACCCAAGAACTCACCCGAGACTTAAATGCTGCGAATGATAAAGCAGCACGACTCGCTGACCTCGAGAAGCAGATTCATGATGAAGTTGCTCCTTACATTTCACCAGGCCGTCGAGACAAATTTTCTGCTGCCGATAATGCTGCAGATCAGGTCGCAATTGTTCTTGAAGAACTTACCGCTCGTGACCAACTGATTCAACAACAGAATCAAGTGCTTGGCGCAATGCGAGTCGCTGACCCGACGCTGCAACGTACGATTTTGGCAGCAACACCAGCAGATGATCGTATCGATGGTTTCGACGGTCGGGTTATCGTCGTAAACGAAATTGAACGATCTGTCCTTATCCGTTTCCCAAGAACAATTGGAATCCGGCCGGGAATGCTCTTTTTCATCTACGAACCCACAGAACAAATGCCTCTCATTTCGTCTAAAAAAGGGATTCTTGAAATCGTATCGGTAGAGTCTGGCACAGTCGCACGTGGCCGCATTCTCAACACCTCAAATTACAACCCAATTATTGAGGGCGATGCAGCTGCAACAAGTCTCTGGAGCCCCCTCATGCCTCTCGAAGTTGTTTTTGTTGGTCATATCCAAATTGATCGTGACTCAGAAACAGACGATCAAGAGCTTGAAGATCTCATTAGAAAAGTTGGTGGAGACGTTGCCCAAACGGTAGGTTTTACTACCTCCCTACTGGTTGACGCCGGTGTTCCAGACCAAACTGGAATCG
>PKCL01000478.1 GCA_002862165.1 Planctomycetaceae bacterium | reverse complement strand
ATAACAGCTGGTTCGTATCGTCTGTTCCAGACAACATGCGTAGCATGAACTTCTTGCGCTAGCTTCTGAAGAGCTTTGAGCGTCGGGCCTCGACGAATCACAAGAGGACAGCCTACCTGCGCGAGTTTCTCTGAAAGTTTCTCTAGCGATTGATGAAGCCACCAACGGGAAGCTGATCCTGGCTCCCACGGAGCCTCTTCTTCTGGAGCCCAGATGAAGACCGGGAGAACACTGCCGCGGCGGCATGCCTCGATAAAAGCTGGGTTATCATCTAAGCGAAGATCATGCCGAAACCAGACAATAGTCACCGCAGTCATTGGCACTCCTGATTTATGTATAGATTATGAACGATGTATTCACATGACCTGTTATTCATCAACTTTTTTACGAGCTGATGTTTTTATTTTTCCATGGCATAACCGACCGTTGACTACGGAACATATAGCCGGAAAGACATGCACGATACGTAGTCTTTGTATCGTATTCAAAATCAAAGATGTGACTATCGGATTTTGTAAATTCTGCTGAAATCCAACGATATTATGATAGTAGATCCCGAACAACTTCACCGTGTACATCTGTGAGCCGAAAATCCCGGCCCTGAAAACGATGAGTCAGTTTTGTGTGATCAAACCCAAGTTGATGGAGAATCGTAGCTTGCAGATCATGAATATGAACCGGATTTTCAGCAACTTGAAAACCAAGTTCATCACTGGCCCCGTACGTGAGTCCTCCTTTGACACCGCCACCGGCCATCCATATCGAATAGCAATCAGGATAGTGGTCCCGTCCAAGCACACCACCACCAGACGTTCGCCCCTCACGAAATGGTGTTCGACCAAATTCACCAGTGCAGAGAACGAGTGTGTCGTCTAATAAACCCCTTTGATCAAGGTCTTCTATAAGAGCAGCGGCTGGTTTATCAAATGTTGCACCTTTTTTGGTCAAACCATCCCGAATATCTTGCTGCGGGTTCGTTCCATGAAAGTCCCATCCCCAATCAAACAAATGTACAAATCGTACGCCTTCCTCAACCAGTCGTCTTGCCAAAAGACAGTTGTTGGCAAGACTTGATCCACCGGGCTCTGCACCGTAGGCGTCAATAATATGCTTCGGTTCTTGTGAAATGTCCATGACCGCAGGCACACTTGTCTGCATACGATATGCCAATTCATATTGTGCAATCCTGGTAAGAGTTTCAGGGTTTCCAAGTTCCTGAGCCTGCATCTGATTCAAATCGTTCAGCGCATCAAGACTTTTTCTACGTAATTGCCGATCCATACCCTCTGGGTTCGACACATACAGTACCGGGTCACCTTTTGATCGGCATTGAACTCCCTGGTACACACTTGGCAAAAAACCTGACCCAAAGCTACTTGTACCACCATTGGGCTGAACACCTGAGGATATCAATACAACAAAACCGGGTAGGTTTGCATTCTCACTACCAAGACCATACGTGACCCAGCTTCCAAGGCTTGGTCGACCTGCTCGTGGACTTCCTGTGTAGACCATCAATTCGGCTGGTGCATGATTAAACTGGTCAGTGTGCATGCTTTTCACGAGGCAGAGTTTGTCCGCCACACGATGTAAATTCGGTATCGCATCTGAGAGCTCCATGCCGCTCTGGCCACACCGTTTCCATTTTCTTCGTGTGCCTAGTAATTTTGGTGTTCCACTCGTAAACGCGAACGTTTTTCCTGCTATTGTCTCTGCTGGGCACTCCTCACCATCTCTTTTGACCAACTGTGGCTTGTGGTCATACATATCAAGATGTGGTGGTGAGCCCGTAAGATGAATCACAATCATCCGTTTCGCACGCGGTGCAAAGTGAGGGGGACGAATGGCAAGTGGATCGGATTGAGAAGGTATCGGTGACGCTGCATGTGCACCACTCCATAACAAATCATTAAGTGCGGCTGCACCAATGCCACCAGCCATACTTCCTAAAAGATGACGACGCGTAGCGAGCAGTCTGTGTTCAACACATGGATTCATCGCTGTCCTCCTAAGGACACATAAATGTCTCATCAAGATTCAATAATACATTCCCTACGACTGTCCATGCAGCCAGATGAACATGAGCTTCACTCGTATTCCCATCAAAATGCTTCAGTATCTCTTCTGGCAATGGGCCAAGTGGTTTCGTTGCCATGGCGATCGCGGCACCTGGTTGTGCGATGTACTCAGTACATGTCTCCTCATAGAGTTCGACTAAACGCTCTACTTCACTCGGACGTGGTTCTCTTGTCAGAACCAAACGAAAACCTTGAGTAGCTTGAGCTTCTGCATTCGCCTCACTTTCACGAATGATACGCCTCGCAAGAGCCTGTGCAGCTTCAACAAAAACTGGATCATTCAACGTGACAAGTGCTTGTAGTGGTGTATTTGTTCGAGGCCGACGGATCGTACAGACTTCACGATTGGGTGCATCAAATGTAGCCATCGAAGGATATGGATTGCTCCGCCGCCACGTCGTATAAATTGCTCGCCGATAGCGGTCTTCGCCAATGCTTGTCTTCCAATCGATACCAGCCCCAAACGCGGCCTTTAAACCAAGATCCGGCTGTGGCGGACGGACACTGGGCCCACCCTTTTTTGAGGAAAGAAGTCCTGCTGCTGCAAGCGCCTGATCGCGAATGACTTCGGCTGAAAGCCTAACGCGAGGACCACAAGCTAGCAGACGATTTTCTGGATCGTACTCCAGTAGTTCCGGAGTTGGCTTCGATGACTGCCTATAGGTAGCACTTGTAACAATCAATCGTTGTATTGCTTGAATATCCCAACCACTATCAATAAATTCGCACGCCAGCCAATCAAGCAGTTCTGGATGACTTGGCAATTCACCTTGGCTTCCAAACTCTTCACTCGTTGAGACAATGCCAATACCGAAAATCTGTTCCCATAAGCGATTTATGAGAACGCGTGCTGTGAGTGGATTATCTCGGTCAACCAGCCACGTTGCCAGCCTCATGCGATCAACTCTTTGCCCATCAGGAAGATTTATTTTTGAGAAAACAGAAGGAATATTTTCTTCAACAATTGGACCAAGATCTTGCCAATTACCACGATACTGCAATTTGGTTATCCGCCGCTTATCATCCTGAAGTTCTTCCATGACAGGAACCGTTACTGCTTTCACAGCGGCAATTCTTCTTCGTAATGTGTTCACATGCTTCCGAAGTAGTCGTAACTCTGGCGGCTCTCCTCGTGGTTGAACTTGCTTCTTGGGAGTGATCTTCTTCATCTCGGGTACCGCCTGCACTATGGCAGCGAGTTCTCGCTCGAGAGGTCGACGTTTCGCATCCACTAGCTCATACGGTATCGAAACATACGGTGATTCATCTTTTCGATCTGCATCAGCGGTATTATTAAAGATTGCATAGAGACCAAAAAACTCCTGCTGAGATAGAGGATCGTATTTGTGGTCATGACATTGCGCACAGGCAATTGTCGTGCCCATCCACGTACTCATCGTTGTGTTCACACGATCGACAACAGCAACTGAGCGAAATTCTTCATCGATTGTTCCACCTTCATTATTGGTCAGAGTATTTCTATGGAACGCAGTGGCTATCGCATCCTGGACTGTTGCACCTGGAAGTAGGTCACCTGCAAGTTGTGCAATCGTAAACTCGTCAAATGGCATATTGTTATCAAAAGCACGTATAACCCAATCTCGATAGGGCCATATTGTTCGTGGTGGATCATCTGCATACCCTGCACTGTCGGCATACCGTGCAAGATCGAGCCAGCTACG
>PKCL01000509.1 GCA_002862165.1 Planctomycetaceae bacterium | reverse complement strand
GCTCATGAAATACTGTGCTCATGGCTTTCAACTCAACAAGAAACGGCCTGACTCCTTAGGCGATGAACTGCTATGCTTTTCTGACTCGAGGAAGAAAGCATGACCACACCACCACTGCCTGAAGAAACTCTCAACTCACGTAAACCTGAGAATGCCCCCTCAAAGCCTCGAGGGCTGCTCAGACGTCTTTATAACTGGGTGCTTTCGTGGGCTGATTCACCACACGGCATGATGGCCTTGGCTGGGATATCGTTTGCGGAAAGTTCTTTTTTTCCTATACCACCAGATGTTCTTCAAATTGCTCTTTCCGTTGGTGAGCCGCGCAAGAGCTATCGTTTTGCGACTATCTCAGTGATTGCAAGCGTTCTGGGGGCCATCCTCGGTTGGGCAATTGGCTGGGGTTTGTGGCAATTCGTTGATACATTTTTCTATAACAACATCCCTGGATTTACCGAAAAAAAGTTTGAATATGTAGAGACTCTTTATCAGCAAAATGCCTTCCTCTGGTTGATACTGTCTGCATTCACACCAATACCGTTCAAAATATTTACAATAGCAGCTGGTGTATGCTCAGTACCACTTTCAACTCTCATACTTGCCTCATCAATTGGACGAGGATCACGCTTCTTTTTAGTTGCTACGGTCATGAGACTATTCGGAAAACAAGCACGAGATATTCTCGATAAATACCTTGAGGTGATAACCGTAATCTTTGGTGTTCTGGTATTTGCTGGCTTCATTGCAATCGAGATTCTTACAAACCACTAGGTTGTCTTATCGCCAGCTAGTTGAGACTCTGCTTGACTGAAGATGTCATTGAAGACGCGACGCACCATACGTGTTGTCTGTAAGACTTCATCGGCAAGTGCCTGACCATTCTGACGATTTAGTAAATTCGCCAACTGGTTACGTTCACGATGCCCTTCAGGAAAGGTATGCCCCAGACGCACATCGAGAAGCCTTAATCTGCCCTCAATTTTTCGTAATAGTCCGTATGCATTGCGCAACGATGTCGCAGTTTCGTCTCCCATGAGACCGACATCAGCCAGCGCCTCGAGAGCAAAAAGTGTGCTCGGTGTCTGTAGATTCTTGTATTTTTTACCGTGCAAGAGCTGAAGCATCTGAACAATAAATTCTATGTCAACGACTCCGCCAGGCCCACGCTTCAAATTGTTTTTTGCTGCGGTCTCCTCCATCCGCAACCTCATCAAATAAATTTCTCGTACATCGCCCTGCTTCCAACGTTGTTCATAAACTGCACTGTTAACGAGAGACTTCACCCGCTCAGCAGAAGCTTTCCCACCAGCCACAACACGAGCCTTTACAAGCGACTGACGCTCCCAAACAACTGCTGGCCCATCTGGGGCAAAATATCGACTGAAAGCCTGCAGGGAACTCACAATCGGACCACTTCGTCCACCCGGACGAAGTCTCGAATCAACTTCATACAGACGCCCCTGAGGAGTGAAGCGATTAAAAATTTGTAACACTTGATGCGAAACTTCACCAAACAAAATTCCTAGCTCAGACTCGGAACATTCACCCAGACAAGTTTGTGCAACCTCTTCGTCGTAGAGAAAAATAATATCGATGTCGCTGGCGTAATTCATTTCGCGACCACCAAACTTGCCCATTGCTAATACTACAAAACCAATGGCATCAACAGGCTTGATTTTCCTCGAAATTGAATGCACTGCCTGAGGAATACGCTGACTCTGCCTGTGGACAACAAATTTGATAAGGGATTCGGCGAGGTCTGACAGTGACGCAGCAATCACATGCGGTGATTGCTGCTCCAACAGATCGTTGATACCAACACGCAACTGCTTTGAAACCTTAAATGCGATCAGGCTCGGTAGAACATCTGCAGTATGCCCACCACAAAGATTCCACAATTCTTCCTCTAAATTTTCTATTGCCGGCATTACATCACCGAGGAGACTGTCCTGCAATTCATCAATCATTCCTGGATTTTTTATAAGAAGTTCGGCGAGAAAAGGCGCAGCAGAACAAAAACGTATCGTGAGATCGAGAGCCCCCGGTGACTCACTCAAAAGTTCCCAGAGCATTCCCTTGCCACCAAGTGAATCACTTACTGAAACAAGGGTAGTCAGTGTTGCATCTGGGTCTGATGTTGCGCTGATAGCATCAAGTAACCTTGTCACGATCGCTGCAAGAAAATGTCGACATCGGCGACTTGATAGAAAATACGACGACTCTTCACTCAAAGCCGTTACCATTCGATATGCCTGAGAAATATTGCTAAATCCACGAAGGCTTAATGCATTTTCAATCAGTGCTTTCGGCGGCTTCGGATCAAGAATCAGGTCAACTTCTGCTGTTGGGGTTGATTCTCCGGGGAAAGCATCGTGAAGCAGATGATCAAGAATTCTCCTATTCAGTCGGGTTGCTTCTTCAATATCTCGACGAAGTACATTTTTTGCATTGGGATGACTGCCATACCTAAGACGACTCGCGAGACGAGCAAAATCATGATCATTTTCAGGCAACCGATGCGTCTGCCTGTCATGAAGGATTTGGAGTCGATGCTCTACTGTTCTGAGAAGCCGATAGTTTCGCTCGAGTATTTCTCTTTCCTGATCATTAAGGCTGCCATTGGCTGCTAAGCGTTGAATAGCCTCAATCGTATTACCGACCCGTACTTCTGGCTCATCACCTCCATTGAGTAATTGAAGAAATTGAATCGTAAACTCGATGTCACGAATTCCACCACGGCCTGTTTTTAGATCAGCAGAATCAATCCCCTCACGAATGGATCTCTGTTCTATCTGCCGCTTGAGGGCCCGTATTCCGCTAATTTCCGTCCGAGGTAGCCACCGACTATAAATCCAAGGTTGAAGTTCGGCGAGCAACTTCCTGCCTAAGGGCCTATCACCAGCAATACACCGAGCTTTCACCCAGGCCTGCCGCTCCCATGTTCTCCCCTGCCTGTCATAGTATCTTTGAAGTGCCGCACGTGGCAGTACAACAGGACCTTGTCCACCATACGGCCTCAGACGTAAGTCCACTCGGTATGCTGCCCCTAATTCAGTTTGCTCATTGAGCATACGGGTAACTTCCTGAACTATTCGTTCAAAAAACTCCCCGGTTGTAAATGTTTTTGACCCCGTGACTTCACCATCTTCGGAATAACAAAAGATAAGATCAACGTCACTCGAATAGTTAAGCTCATTCCCTCCGAGTTTCCCAAGAGCTAACACTGCAATTGTTGCAGGGCGACCATTATGTGTAAGTGGAGTCCCACGACGCTGTTGCTGCTGCAGAAATACCACACGTAGGGCTTCATCAATCACACACTCAGCAATTGCTGAAATTTGATCAACCACGATTTCGAGTCGTTGCTTTTTAACGATATCACCGTAAGCAACACGAAGAATCTCTCGACGTTTAAAACGACGCAATTTTTGCATTACGAAAGAGGAATCTAATGAATCACCAACCTCAGACCTCACAACATCGCGAAGAGACTCTCGTTTTTCTGGCCTACCACCACCATTTCGAATATCTTCCCAAACATTGGGCTCAGAAATGACAATCTCACCGAGAAATGGACTCGTCGCAAGAATTGTAAGAAGTTGTTCCAAAGACTCTGGGTCTTTTTCGAATGATGCCACTGCAGCAGGTGAACTAGGGACGGCTTCAAGGAATCGACCCAGTGTTACAAGCAGTCGATCAATATCACCAAAGAGCGGCAGAAGTTGTTCCAGGACCTTGATGAAATTTCCGAGTGCATGAAGACTCACACCTTG
>PKCL01000070.1 GCA_002862165.1 Planctomycetaceae bacterium | reverse complement strand
TGGGCGTGCCATCGGGCCACCCAATCTTTGGTTCGTACCCAGACGTGATATGTCCCTGAGGAATTGAGATGAAAACTGGTGGAAGCATCGGTTACTGGCGTACCGAGACCATGAGCAAGAAGGTAGGACGAACCCATTTCTTCAATGAACTGGGTGTCAAGTTTCCAACCACCATGGTCTTTGAAGCTTTCTGCTTCAAGAAGAATGGTTGCTGGATTGCCGTTCACGATAGAGGCAATCGCTATGTACATCGAGGATACAAGAAAACCGTGGAGAAAAATGTTCATGGTGTCTCCCTCAAGTTATGTTTTGAAACAGTAACTCTATTTTTAACCATTTTCTACTTCAGGCTCTTCAAATTCCTGAAAAAAATGTGACGTAAAAGAAGTCCATCAAAATACTTGAAAGAATTCAGTCATCTTGAGAGAGTAATCCTTATACAAAATGAGTGAAATTTTGGTGTTAAATTTAAAGATTGGTCCTGACTGGCTCTTATACTAATCGGGTTATTGTTACTGCAATCATGGCCGTTCTTTTAGGGCTTTTGCTTTTGGCCGGTCATTAGGAACGCGATGCGGCACGGCGGAGTTTTTTCTGAAAATAATATGAAGCAGGTGGGACTCGCTGAGCGTAACTGCCTTTTAAGTTAGCGACATCTGGATGACTTGGTTCCGGTGGCTGAAACCAATGGCTACGACAGGTGGCACTGCGTGATGGTATTAACTTTTATCATTGGGATTATTGCGTTCGGCTATGCAACCATCGGGCATGCTGGTGCAACTGGCTATATTGCCGTCATGACGCTGTTCGGTATCTCTGCAGATATGATCCGTCCAGTAGCACTGAGCCTCAATATTGTTGTGGGGCTCATCACAGCTATTCAATTCACACGAGCCGGTTTTGTGAGATTTGAATTGATCGTTCCCCTTGTGTGTGGAAGCATACCAGCAGCCCTTGTGGGAGGATGGTTATTGCCTCCACTTCCCTTGGTTGAAGCTCTTGTGGGCTGCGTCCTGGTACTTTCTGCAATTGGTGTTGGACGGGTTGAGGAGGGCAAAGGATCTGCCACGAACAGTACACGTATGAGTAGCAAGTCAGCGCTCTTTTTCCTAGGTGTCATCCTTGGTTTCCTGTCGGGTCTCACCGGGGTAGGTGGCGGTGTTTTTCTCACACCGACCCTTCTTGCAATCAAGCTGACTGATGTGAAGCGAGTGGCTGCAACGTCTGCCGTTTTTATTCTCGTGAATTCAGTTGCAGGTCTTACCGGATGGATGGCCGCCGGGAATACATTTCCAGAGTTCGCGCCTCGATATGTTGTGGCGGTGATTGCTGGTGGTCTTTTGGGTTCTTATCTAGGCGCATTTTACCTTCCACCGCGGATTCTCCGACGGTGTATGGCAGGAGTTCTTGTGCTTGCCGGCGTGAAGCTGCTTTTGCATGCTACTGTGGAGTCTGGGTTGGGTTCCGGTCTTGTATAAGGAGACCAACGACAATAACAGCACCCAGACTGACAAATAGGAGCACTGCGATGTAGAACACTATGGCAAGTGGTACGGGCGCATCGAAACGGGCACGACCAAGCAGTGTTACAATTGAGGCGTAGATAAGAAGCAACCCAGTTGCAGCACTTGCCACGATACTCATCTGGCGTTGAACAAACATTCCAAACTTCGCTTTCGCTGTCAGCCAGGCTATCACCGGAAGCCATTGAAGCGCATGAATCACAACACCATGCGGAAATTTGGGAACACCGGCCTGCCCGTACCGTGCCGGCAGAAGTCCTTCCTGAACACGGAGGTCACCGCTGATGTTTATCAGAACTCCAAGAATACAAGAGATCGCAAGGTAAACGAGTCCAGATTGCATCGCGATAACCATCGGGGTGGGTTGAGTGACCTCATTTGTAAAAGATCTCACAGTGAGCATGAGAATGACTCCGGTGACACCAAGAATGAGGATGCCCATGACGTTATAAATGTTTGAATCAAGAGTGGTGGTTCGATTAAAGTGACTCGGTACACCCCGCCACTGCTGCAGATCAATCAAACCAACCTCGACGACCAATGCCAACGCTGTTGCCCAACTCAAAAAAGAATCACTGCGATATTTGGACAGGTTAGACCAGACCCAGCCCATCGAGATGCTTGTAAGACCGGCAGAGATTCCAAAGAGAATCGGTTTTCGCCAGCTGACCGGCCCTTCCCAAGGCCCCTGTAGGCAAAGATATATGCCTAGATGAAGAACCCCACTAGCAAGAAGGATGATGCCCCCTGCAATTAGTGGCTTGGCTCGATGATCACGGCACCACGCCATATCAATCTGTTTCATGGTGTCACCACAGAATGGATTGAGGTTTCTAAAGTGAATCCAAGGAAAGAAAGCATATGTCTAGGCTATCGGATGTTCGAAATTCACCCAGGACTTACACCCACTAAATGATTCATTCCAAGGAATTGTGACTGCTGGAGTGACTGGGGTTACATCAACAACAAGCACATGTAGATTTTCTTTCCAACGATAGAACCGCTCGCTCACAATTGCGTCAGACCAGATGTGTCGTGGTCGGAGTGCTACAAGGTCCTCTGGTTTTGTGACAGTAAATGATTCAGTGACACGTATCTGGTGCCGAAACTCAACAGTCCCTGCTGGCGGGCGATCATTATCAATCGTATTGAGCAGGTCTCGCGCGTCTGGGATAAGGTGGTCTTTGGACTGATGAACAAATGTCGGAAAGAGAAAGAATTCATCAGCTATGAGCGTGAAGCTACCACCCGGCTCAACAATGCCACCTTTTCGCAGGATAATATCCTGTCGTCCTGTCGCCAGTGCCCTGCATATCACTGCCCACTCTTTGAAGGCCGGAGATAGCTTGTCATCGTGGTGTGGAGACACGTTGTGTATCACTTACGAATATAAATACCATTCGCTTTGAGTTGAATGATCGGGAGTGCGAGTTTGGGATTAAAGCTGGCGGTGCCACGAATCACAACTACTGCGTTGTTTTCGACAGCGAATAATTCACGCGCATCAATTGGTAGTTCATTCTTGTCAGCACCAATAAACTGTACGGCAACCATTGGGGCCTTTGCGAGTTTCTTCTTGCAGAAGGGGCAATCATCGGGGTTATGGCCTGGTTGATTACCATGGTCATCAGGTAGTTGAAGCATTGCAAAGGAAGCCTTGCCCTTCACAAAGGGATCCATTCCATTTGCGGCGATCCGGCCGGCAATAACAATTTCTTTTGGCCCTTGTGCAATGGCTGCCTTGGCAGCCGTTGGTGTCAGTGCTCCCGCTGGTTCTTTTTCAAGAAGAAGTGTCGTTCGTGTCTTTTCGACATCAATACTTGCGGCAACGGCTAATGAACAAACGCCAACTTGAAATCCTACGAGAGCAATGACAAGTAGGCCCCAAATTTTTACTCGTAGTTTTTGTAGCATTTCCATATTACTCCTCCATGAGATTCAAAAGTATGTATGAGATGTAGTGTTCTCGGCCAAGCTTCTCGTTCAGGTATTTATTCGGCTTTGACTGCGGAATCTCCCTTTGTATCGGCAGGCTCGTCACTCGACGTTGTGGCTTTGGCGTTAGCAGCCTTTCTATCGTCAGCAGCCTTCTTATCGTTAGCAGCCTTCTTGTCGGCAGCAGCCTTCTTGTCGGCAGCAGCCTTCTTGTCGGCAGCAGCCTTCTTGTCGTTAGCAGCCTTCTTGTCGTTAGCAGCCTTCTTGTCATTAGCAGCCTTCTTGTCATTTTTCTTTGGCTTTTCACCAACAACCGCA
>PKCL01000122.1 GCA_002862165.1 Planctomycetaceae bacterium | reverse complement strand
TTGACGCGACACGGCCTGCAGGAGAGTGGAACCACCTTTATCTTCGGGTGACGCCGGGATCATCAGAAGTCTGTCTCAATGGAGTCAGTTACTACAAGTTTGTGATTGGAAGCGATGATTGGAATAAACGTGTAGCAAAGAGCAAATTTTCGAAATACGAACAGTTTGGTCAGGCTGGGAACGGTCACATATGTTTTCAAGATCACGGCGATGAGGTTGCTTTTCGATCGATCAAAGTCCGTCGCTTACCAGATGGAAAACTCCCGCAAAAACCGGCAGATGGAACACTCAATCTTAAGGCGGTACCAGCATTTCCAGGTCTTGCGTGGGATGGTTGGTCACCAGTATCTGATGATGGAAAACCTGTACCACCACTTCGTCCATTAACAGTGACTCATGCTGGTGATGGATCGGGAAGACGGTTTATTGTGGAACAGACTGGCCGAATTTATATGATTGAAAAAAATGGCCAGAGAGCAAAAATTTTTCTTGATATTCGTGCTATCACTCGGCCGTGGAAAAAGTCGAATGAAGAAGGCCTCCTTGGGCTTGCCTTCCATCCACGTTTTTCAGAGACCGGTGAATTTTTTATCTGTTACAGTCCGGTGGATGCTCCACAGGCCGAACGGATTTCACGATTTCATGTGTCTGCTCAGGACCCCAATAAGGCTGATGAAAACAGTGAAGAGATTGTGCTTCAGTTTGACCAGCCATTTCCAAATCATAATGGTGGTTCGATAGCTTTTGGTCCAGACGGTTTTCTCTACATTGGTCTTGGCGATGGTGGTAGCCGAAATGATCCTTTTGACAATGCCCAAAACCTCAGTGTCTTACTCGGGAAAATTCTTCGCATTGACATCGATCAGCGTGGTGCTGAAACAGCCTATGTGGTGCCCCTGGATAATCCGTTTCTCAATATGGATGGGGTACGGCCAGAGATCTGGGCTTATGGTTTTAGGAATCCATGGCAGCTTACATTTGATAGCAAGACGGGTGCTCTTTGGATGGCAGATGTAGGACAGGATTTACAAGAAGAAATCAATATTGTCGAAAAAGGAGGGAATTACGGCTGGAGACGGATGGAAGGGAGTTATCCTTTTGGGAATATTTTATCGAATGTCCCGTCTATTGATCCTCTTTGGGAATACGATCATCAGGTTGGGAAATCAATTACCGGCGGTCCTTTTGTTCGAGGGAGTAACATTCCGCAACTCGAAGGCCGGTATCTCTACGGAGACTTTGTTTCAGGCCGGATGTGGGCTCTCGGTGTGCAAGATTCAAGCGACCCTTCAACGATTTCAAACCAGTTGATTCCCTGGAACGGTCTGCCGATATTTGGCTTCGGTCATGATCAGGATGGTGCTGTCTATGTGTTGACGTCTTCAAATACCGGACAGGGTATCTATCGGCTTGAACAACACACCAAAATATCGGCATTGCCGTCTAATTAGTGACGGCTTCCTTTGGTTGGCATTGATGCAGTCGTTGTTGCATGGACTTCACGTGCCGTGAATGCTGCCCAAACAGGATTATGGTCAGAGACCTCGAGTGCCTGTTTTAGGCTCAGGCCATATGTATTTTGTAAATCAAGCACACCCCAACGACCTGTATATTCACCAGTCGTTGTTCGCTGGAAGATAAGATTGTCATAGGTTTTTGTACGGCGTGTATTGGTTGTTGTGCCAGATACGGCCCACGAGATGTTGTCCAATGTACCAAGTCGATCGAACTGCTTTGGTGCAGCGTTGAGGTCTCCGAGCAGAATGATGTCATCTTCATCGGGACGTGCCATCTTCAGCGCAAGAAATGCATCGGCGAGTGCATTGACCTCCTCTGGCACTTCGTCAGGGTCCGTATGGATATTGATCATCCAGAATGTGAAGCTTTGTTCTGGCGGAACCATGCGAGATCGGAAACGCACAAAGAGTGGGGGTCGGTGAAGTCGATCTCCAGGATCATGCATTGTCCCAACGGATGTCGTATCGACTTCAATACGACGCGTGTCGTACAGGAAGGTGTACTGTTCCTTACTCACGGTTCGACCAAGTCGTGGTCCGATCACATATTGGTAGCTGCTTCCATCAGCATTCACATGTTTGACAAAACTTGGGATGACATCGTTTGATTTTGCCCGTACTTCTTGAATAGCAACGACATCAAAATTTCGAATTACCTTTGCTAAGGTATCAACAACATGAGCCTTGGCCATTTTTGATGTTCCAAAGACTTGGATATTGAAACTTGCGATCCGAACATGTTCCGGTGAACGTTGTTGGAGGCCAGCACCGCTCGCGCAGATAGTCAGACTGTTTATAACAACAGCAGTGAATACTGCCAGAAGCCACGTATTTTGTTTTTGGATCACTACAGCACCGTTCCCTCGAAACTGCTATCGGCAGCTATGGCATCTCGACTCAGAGAAGCCTTTGGTGATCACTATCTCTTGCCAAACAATGAGGTACAGGAAAATGGTGAGGAAATAGGGAAAACAGGGTGGATTGTGGGTATGATAGAGACTTCTTAGTTTTCCTTTTCTGGAGAGTTTTTCATGCGTTTTTCATTCATGCGACTGATGATCCTTGTTTCGGAGAAAGAAATGAAGCGTTTTCTGGGAATTTCATTCGCGGCGTTTATCGCCTTAATCGCCTTTGCTCTGATCAGCGTCGACACTAGTGCCGTTGCCGGTTTCCGTCATGGGTGCCACGGTCGTCGTTGTCATGGTCGTAGTCATGGTCTTCGCAATCGTCGTCAAAATCGTTGCCACGGTGAGCAGGCCAATTCCTGTGAATCAAACGAGTGCTCAAGTTGCACAAGTGGTTGCTCTGATTACACAAGCGGATGTTCTGATTGCACAAGCGGATGTTCTGATTCCACAAGCGGATGTGCAGACGGTAACTGTGGCGGTGGTGCGGTCATTACTGAAGAAGCAGCTCCTACAAAAGCAGCTCCTGAAGCCCCTGCAGCTCCAGCTAAAACCTGATATCGTTTTTGTAAAAACTGCATGAATCTGCCCTGAGATTCACCAATATTACCGGGTCTTGCATGATGCAGGATCCGGTTTTTTTATGCGCTGTGTACTAAAGACAGAAGCTAATCAGTATTTTCAGATATCTGTTCACCGCTGCCTTCTGTACCACTATCTAAAAGTTTTTTTAGAAATCGCCGAGCTGGACGATCTTGATTATTGCTGCCGGACGGTAGGTTGTTCTTTGCCTTTTCCCGTTCTGCTCGTCTTCTGGCAACCTCATCGAGTAAGCCACCCACAGCATCAATAACGGTATCAGTTGTGGGGTCATCTGAAATTTCAGCAGGCAAAAGATCTTTGAGTTGATCAAGTTTTTTTGCAGTCCCAGTTTTTTCTTCTGACGCGTTCTGATTTGCCAAGTTCTCCATGTTTTGTGGGTTTCTCTTTGTAGAAGGTAACTGATTTGTAGAGAGTGGCTGATCACCAGTAGTGCGAGTTTCGTTGGTAGCACCATCGGGTTGCGTCTTAAGTTTTTTATTTCGCAATTCTCTTAGAAAATCAGCGGCAACGTTCGCTACGGTTTCTTTCAATGAACCATCTAACTGTAAGGTGGGTTTATCCAGGCTTCCTTCTACGGAAGCTTTCAGAGTTTTGCCGGCGAGCGCGGCAAACAGTGGCCTATCTGAGGGTAGAGATTTAGGGATTGGTAAGGAAAGAGTCAGGTCGATTGATCGATCATCGATACCAACAAAGCCCTCAGATGTAATATCCAGCCGTTGCCCCGATGATTTCAGAGGTATTCCAAACGAAAGACCTTCGT
>PKCL01000117.1 GCA_002862165.1 Planctomycetaceae bacterium | reverse complement strand
CACCCTCGAGTTCTTTATGACCCCCCGTTGTTCCAAGAAGAGCCGCTAGATGTCCACCTGCGCTTGCGCCTGCTGCAATCACACAATCTGGACTGTATCCATATGTGTGTGCATTGGATCGAAGCCACCGAACAGCGCCCTTACAGTCATGAATCTGAGCGGGCCATCGTGCAGTATCAACCAGTCGATAATTGATGCTTGCAACCGTATAGCCGAAATTAGAAAGCCACGTCACAAAACATTTTTCTTTGGTGCCACCCTTCCAACCACCACCGTGAATCCACACGATAAGAGGTGAACCTTCTACTTTTTCTGGAAGATACAGATCAAGAAAAAGTGGCTTCCCGTCGACTTCTGCATATTGGATATTTTTAATCTGACTCCCCGTGAGCATGACTGTCGGAACGCCATTCCCTGAAACCGGAATTTCCTGCTTTGTAAATTCATCAATAAGTGGCTCAGCCATAACCGACAGACTCAGCATGAAAAAAGTTGTTATGACTCGCATGCAAGAACAGACCTCCAGAAAAGCTACCGTCGTTTCAATTTCAGCGGAATTCATTCATTGTAGTGGTTTCATACTGTCAATTTCCAATCCTGTGAAACTCTATGCCTAATGGTATTATGAAATGAACGGTCATGCATAAAATGAATTCCACAGTTGCATACCAAACCAAGAAAGCTGAAAAGAACATGGCAGCGTCGTTCGACCCGCGATTTCCGTCCATTGAAGATCTTCGCCAAAAAGCGCGCAGTCGGATGCCAAAATTTGCCTTCGAGTATCTCGAGGGTGGCTGTAACAGTGAGATCAACCTTGCGCGAAATACAGCTGAAATTCGTGAGGTTCGATTACAACCAAAGTACATTGGTGAATATGAGGGTGCCGATCTTTCAGTCGAATTATTCGGTGTGAAATATGATGCACCATTCGGCATTGCACCCATTGGCCTGCAAGGACTGATGTGGCCAAAGGCTTGTGAACTGCTTGCTGCGGCGGCACACGAACAAAATATTCCATTCTGCCTCTCGACCGTAAGTACATCAAGCATTGAGAACGTTGCTGAAATTACACAGGGTCGCGCATGGTTTCAGCTCTACCACCCAGCCGAAGAAGACCTGCGTAATAAACTTGTCACTCGTGCCGCAGATGCCAGATTTCCTGTGCTTGTCCTTCTTGCTGATACACCAACATTTGGCTACCGACCCAAAGAAATAAAGAATGGTTTGTCCATTCCCCCGCGGATGACTCTTAGCAATGTAGTCCAGATGATGCAACGACCATCGTGGTGTGCCCATCAGCTCATAGCAGGGAAACCAGAATTTGCATCGCTGAAACCATACATTCCAAAGGGACTGAACATGAAGCACCTTGGCTTGTTTATGAACAAAACATTTCAAGGAAGACTCACAGAAGACCGGATTAAAAAATTACGAGATCTCTGGAAAGGCAAACTCGTCGTAAAAGGTATTGTGACAGAAGAAGATGCAGAGAAAGTCTTATCGATTGGCGTTGATGGGATCATTTCATCAAATCATGGCGGACGGCAGCTTGACGCTGGTCAGTCAACGATTCGGCCAATGGCAAAACTGGCACAACAGTTTGGGAACAAGATGACCGTCATGCTTGATTCAGGCATTCGAAATGGATCAGATGTTGCATGCGTCCTGGCAAGCGGCGCACAGTTCACGTTCCTTGGACGCACATTCATGTACGGCGTTGGTGCGATGGGCAAACAAGGTGGCGTCCAGGCAATTACGATTCTGAAACGACAACTTCAACAGGTCATGGAACAGGTTGCCTGCAAAACAGTGGCGGACTTTCCACAACATCTCATCAGAGAATAATTGCGACATCAAAACGCTAACTTCTGAAGCAGAGACCGTGACACGTTGGTGTGTATGGCTACCACTGGATGTATCATAGCACCGAAAGATTATTCTTTCAGCACCATATCGATGCACATGACAGCAGAAAAAATAATCTGCCGAAGTGGATTATCCTCTGGCACTGAATCGTCAATCTCCAGCACATAGTTGTCAGCACTCGTAAAGAGTTCCTTGCCGACACCAGACCATTTTTTTGTTACGTGGGCAAACTCTCTTCCATCATTGGCTACAAACCGGAAGTTCCATCCTGTCCACGAACCTTTTAAGTGACAGAGTTCTTTTCCAGTAGCACTCAATACAGTAAACGCACCGCCGATAGAAAAAAGATGCTGCTTAAACGAGCCAATTTTTTCTTTCTGTGTATCACGAACATCAACAGTTGATAGAAAAACAGATAAACCACGATGGACCGAGCAGACAGGTTCACCTGATGGTGTGGTGATCTCAATCTCGAATGGTGTGAATCTCTTATAATCAGTAAAGCGAAATAATTTTGTCAGCATTCCAAGTCGTGGTTCACGACAATGCAGAATCACTTCCCCAGTCTGCGGTTCATAAATATCAAAATTATTTGCGGCTTTAAATAATCCAACATGCTCTTTCACAAGAAAAAGATTGTTGTTCAGTGCAGAATGCATTGGCTTCTCTTTATTGATCTTTGAGTTCGTGCCATCTGTATGGGTTCAGTCGTTATCTAGTCAGATCCACTGTGCTTCTCACTATTTTGTAACACGGGTGCTATTCGCCGACCAAAACTGCCCATTATCATTTTTCAGAAAAAGGCGAAGTCTGGCATTGTTTAAAGGCGTACCACTTTTCAATGTGAACTCATTTTCACCAGCTTTTACGTTTGGAATACGCTCTGAATGTGCCCAGCGGTCTGCAAAAGTAAGACTATCTTGAGTTCCCCAATACACCTCGAGTTCTGGATCTTGGCCGAGATGATCGATCCGGTACTCTATTTTCAATCCTCCAGGAGTAACTTCCACTGACTGAACAGTCACTTCAGAGGGAACGCTCAAAAGTGACTCTTTGTGCTCTGGTGCAAGATACGCGGGAAGGTCTTTCAAATGGTTGTCTTCTGCGAGATCAACGCCACCTGCAGAGAGTGGCTTATGAAAGCTGAGTCCACCCGTTCGAAGAAAAAACCAACCATCGTCAGTCACTCCTCGATGCGTGTATGTCAGCCCTGTCTGCTTATCAACATCTCCTCCTGACATGTGATCAAGCTGAAGGAGCTGACCATCTTCCTGTACCACCCACCCCCGATACCGCATTTCACGAGGGTACAAGCCTGTCCGCTGAACATGCGGCGGACCTGGTACTTCAACAAAACTACCGACCCAAAGTGATTTCAGCGGCTTCCCTTTGTTGTATTTATTGCCCACACCAAACAAACGCCAATCGTTTTCATCTGCCACGTAATAGTAGCTGTAGTAGGTGTCATAGGTTTCTGACGGAACCACACGAAGAGCTAATACTTGTCGTTGACCTTGATGGCCAGTGAGTGGATCCCAGTCACGAATTTTTACACCTGTTCCTTCATGGCCAAAGCCGCCGAAGGTTGCATCACGATTACCTATGGCAAGGAGATGAGACAACTGTTCCATGGATGGCTCTTTTTTTCCACGACCATATGACCAGAGTGAAAAATTAAACCCAGCGTTGACCGTGCCATCCGCCTGCCATGTCGGTCCGTAATACCCGAACGGTGTTGTGATAGGTGCATAAAAACCAAGGTCACCTGGAACGGCATCCATCTCCATCACCCAAAGGCGGACCGACTCTTTTCCTTTTGAACTTGAAAATTTGGTATGGGCAGCCGACGGTCGCCATCGCTTTCTCACTACCGCACTGCCCTCAATGCACGGACCACTGAGTGTCATCCAATGAAACCTAGTTCCGA
>PKCL01000042.1 GCA_002862165.1 Planctomycetaceae bacterium | reverse complement strand
GAGGTGATCGCACGACTATCAACGATAGTGGCATGAAAAAAAATGGGGAACCAATTGATACGAGCGAGAACCTTCAATCTAAAATCCGAAGCGGTGATTGGAATCAGTATCGCATTGTTGCCCGAGGCAACCATCTTCAGCACTTCATCAATGGTGAACTGATGTCGGAAACAACCGACCAAGAACGTAAAAAACAAAAAGCTAGTGGCATCCTCGCCCTCCAACTACATGCGGGACAACCCATGAAAGTTGAGTTCAAGAACATACTTTTGAAACGACTTCGACTTTCGGACAACCGTAAAAAACTCCTTTTGCTAGCAGGACGTGCAAGCCATAAGCAAGGGGCTCATGAGTTCAGAGCAGGCTGCCTCCTCTTCCAAAAATGCCTTCAGGATTCTGTCGGTCATTCGTTAATTACAGCAGTTTACACGGACGGTTGGCCGACTGATCCAACAGCATTCGATAATGCTGACGGTATTCTCTTATTTTCCGACGGTGGCAATGGGCATCCTGTCGTGCAAAGCAATCGACTTGCGAAGATTGACGCCCTAGCGAAACGTGGTGTTGGCATCGCATGCCTTCATTACGGTGTAGAGGTACCTAAAGAAAAGGGTGGCGCAGAATTCCTCCAGTGGATTGGTGGATTCTTTGAAACCAATTGGTCCGTAAACCCACATTGGACACTCGTAGGCACAGAGATTGCTGAAAATCATCCTATTTGCAACGGCGTAAAACCGTTTGAAGTTCATGATGAGTGGTATTATCACATGCGATTTCGTGAACCAAATGATACCGTTACCAAAATTCTCACAGCTATTCCTCCTGACAGTACGCGAGAACGTCCAGACGGCCTACACAGTAACAACCCAATTGTTCGCGCGAACAAAGGCCATCGAGAAGTTCTTGCCTGGGCCTACGAACGCCCCGACGGTGGCCGTGGATTCGGATGCACTGGTGGTCACTTTCATAGCAATTGGGCAAATGATGATTTCCGTACTCTGATACTCAATGCACTCGCTTGGACGAGTGGAGTTGCTGTGCCGAAACATGGGATTGATTCCCATGTTTCTGACGTTGAATTAACAGAGGGTCTCGATCCGCCACCTCCACCTCGAAAGAAAAAAAGGGCTAAACAATAGATTGTTTTGGGGCAAAACAATTCTTCCAATCAACCATCCGTAGAAAATAATTTATGACACCCTCAAATAAAGGATTAGACATATGCCGAAGTTAACCGTTGAAGGATTTGGTGTTTTTGAAGTGCCTAAAGGCAAACGACTCATCAACGCAATGATTGATGAATGCGACGTTGATCAACTACATGCTTGTGGCGGTTTTGGAAGGTGCACAAGCTGCCGCGTTGAATTCGTATCAGGTGAGCCAACAGCTATGACACACGCAGAAAAAGATGTCCTGGAGGCAAGAGACTTGTCTTCAACACCTGGGCTCCGTCTATCGTGTCAAATTGCATGCAACGAAGACATGGAAATCAAACCCATTAGCCGCCTCGAAGGTTCTGGAAGAGCAAATGCTGGCGGCCGCCCCGGAGATGAAATTGAACCACCACCCGAATGGTGCTAAGAATTTTTTTGTGGCGTTACTAGAACCCGCAACCTGATAGTGGAAATACAGCAAACATCCGTCGACGATAGTGCCACAGCGGCAGTGCTATTGTGAGGGTGATTGCGGCACAGAAGAAAATGACTGAGAAACATTATTGAGTGCCTTACTCATAAATTCATATGATTCTTTAGCAGTCTCATGCCACATGTGACTCTGTCTTGGTAATTCGACATGCAAACCGCCCTGATAGCCAGAAGTGACGAGTTCACTCAAAACTGGGTGAAAATTAATGTCACCTTTTCCCAACGGCAGATGTTCGTGGCGACAGACACGCATGTCATCAATATGCACATTGACAATTCGATCAGCCACTAGACGCACTGTTGCCTCAAGCGGCCTCTCTCCCAGACATTCAAGATGACCAATATCAATTGTTAAACCAAGATACTTTGGGTGATAGAGTCTCTTTAATAACTCTTCTGCTCGCGATACGGTATCTACAAACATTCCGGGCTCTGGTTCAAAACCAAGCACAACTTCTCTCTGTGTTGCGTAGTCAAGCACCTCTCCAATGCCATCTGTTAATTTCTGCCAAAGCGAATCCTCATCATCACGTGAGTGACTGGCACCCGACCACAGAGACACACAATCCGCTTGAAGTTCTCCTGCCAGATCAATGGCCTTGCAAAGAAAATCTATCCGGCGATTCCGTTCATCTGACCTGTCTGCGAGAAGAGTCGGATAGTGCTTTCTTTTTGGATCAAGAAGATAACGAGCTCCCGTTTCAACAACACACCCCATTCGAGTGCTTACCAGAGCCTCCTGCCAATCACGAACTTCTGAAACAAATGTTTTGCGATAAGGGTTCAGAAAATGTTGATCAGGTGTAATAGCAAGGGATTCATAACCTTGCTCACAAAGAACGAATAAGGCTTCTCTGAGATCTACGTCTCCAAGACTATTTGTGCTGAAACCGATTTTCATTCAATCTCACAATCACGTTACTGCAGCAATTCGGCGACCAAGAACAAACCACACCAAAAGAGCAAGTACGACTACGGCCCATTGTTCTCCACAAAACGCAAGAACTATCACAGCGTCGAGCGTAATAATGGACATAATCGCATTACCAACCGCTGCTTGCATTCGATGCGGCACTGGATTCACAATAGCCTGTCCACAACGAGCAAGAATGTAAAAGCCTAGTACACCCCAGAGGGCGCACCACATGATGAGACGGCCTTGCATCAGCCATATCGGAAATTCAGACTGTTTCATTTTCATAACAAGCAATGGCGACAACCCTGCAAGAATAAGTCCGATCAACATAATGAAAGCACCGAAAAAAAGTTTTTTTCGGTTTCCACCACTGACCTCATCATGAGCAAACAATGTAATACCCCCAACATAGACTCCTATCCCGCAAGGAATCATCCACAGAAGCATCAATGGAGAGCCTCCAACAACCATACCAAGAGACCAATTAAGACTCCGACAACAACCCATAACCAGCGCCCCCCACCGCGTGCCTTTGGCAAATCTGTTGTAGCAGCAGATTGCTGCAGCAAGCGTTAATCCTAGATAGGACGGAGCCAGATTATTCACATACGCTGAGGCTACACACGTAAGAATAACGCCGAGTGCAAGAAGCAAATTCGCTACAAGACTAGCGGCTCCTCTGGAAACACGGCCACTTGGAAGCGGCCTCAGCGGGCGTTCTCTTTGATCAATTTCCAAATCCGCAACATCGTTCTGAACCATTCCACCAGCATAGAGACATAAAGATGATGCAATTACCAGCCAACCAGCCATCGGAAGATTTTCATATGCACCAAAACCTCCAACAACAAGAAACCCTGCTAACGGGTCGGCTACTGCCGTAGCAAGGTTTGGCAGACGAACAAGTTGCAACCAACTGACTAACGATGACATCAGCACTGTTTTGAGAGAAGACCGTGTCATATGAAGCAAACCAACTAGCTTGAGGCACTACGATATCTCGCCAGAGCAGCCTGGAAAACAATTCTTGATACACCGACTGAGATAATTGCTGCAACGCAGGTCAATGAAATCATGCCCCACGCATTGCCCGAAAGTGGACGGGCAATGGTCCCCGCAGGCACATTGACAACAAGCAGAATCGGGATAACAAAAGTGCAGACCATACGGAGTGGACCACCCCATGGACCAGCATATATTTCAGCCGGATACCGCGAAAAGTTTGTGATATAAAACCAAAAGTCG
>PKCL01000348.1 GCA_002862165.1 Planctomycetaceae bacterium | reverse complement strand
GATCGAGTCTGGCCTTGCAAGATAGACATGCTCGAAGATACACGGCGTGAGTTTTGCGTTATCAATACATTCACGAACATGACATTTATTGTCTACATCGAAGAAAACTGCTTCGCCCGGTGCCACATCACGCTCAATCTGAAAACCTTGTGAGACGAGTGCTACGGATTCCGACGCAAGCATAAAATCCTGACTACCGTATCTGTTTTCTTTCGAACCAAAAATTAATGGTCTTATTCCAAATGGATCACGGAAACCAACAATGCCATACCCCGTGATCATTGCAACTACAGCGTAGGCTCCCCGACAGCGTTTATGAACACTACGAACAGCTTCGAAAACACCTTCTGGCGTTAGCTTTTGTTGGCCAACTTTCTGTAATTCATGAGCAAACACATTCAAAATCACTTCACTATCACTTGATGTATTTATATGCCTCAAATCCGATCTGTAGAGCTCTTCTTCTAACTCGTCAGAGTTTGTGAGATTACCGTTATGAGCGAGGGCGATTCCATAAGGCGAGTTGACGTAGAACGGTTGAGACTCAGCAGAACTATTGCATCCAGCCGTTGGGTATCGCACATGCCCAATTCCCATAGGGCCAATCAGCCTACGCATGTGGTCTTGCCGGAAGACGTCATACACCATGCCATTTGATTTTCGCAGTGACACTTTGTCTTCAGCACAGGTCATGATACCGGCAGCATCCTGCCCTCGATGCTGCAGCACTGTTAAAGCGTCATAAAGATTTTGATTCACATCTTCATGAGCAACTATTCCAACAATACCGCACATGGTTTTCTCACGCTATGAATTAAATGTGTCTCAAACGCAACGAATTCAACTTTAATTCTTGACCATAAAAGCCCTTCACGGCAAATTCCAAGGACTGGTCAATTCTCGACTTATCTTACCAGTAATTCAAAGGACTGAGAAAACTTTGTCTGTCGTCGGACAAACGATAGAGCGGAGAGCGCAAACCCCGGGATCGTGATTGCGATGTTGTTCTACTGAGCGTACTGGTCGAGTTCACAACCTCCCTGTATTTTGAGCTATACATCAAACAGGTTTTACGAGGCTCTAGCAGGATTGTTTTGAAAAATACCGCGTCAGCGATGATCTTGAAAACACACTCTTTCGTGCGACGACACGGACATGCCGAAACGTACTCGTCATGCTATCAGAGGCTACAAAATACCGAAATCTCTCCTTGCCAAGACATTTCTGATCATCTTATTAGACGAGGATTCTCTCTGGCTAAGCTTCCGTCGTGAGACCCATAGCGAAGCCGTAGTTCTCAAGATTTGTAACCTTGACTCTGTACATTATTTTATCGACAGCAAAACAAAAGAATAATCAGTCCTAACGTTTAAGAATAACTGCTCGAGCTAAAGCCGCCTGTTCGCCGTTCAAACGTATTGCACCTGCAAGAGCACCGACTCACCTGATGCTATGGATAGCAAACCTCACAGCGGTAAAGGCTAACCAAGGAACACTTTATGCTCTATCAAGTACATCATCGAGAATGAAGGGCTTCGGAAATGGCTCATCTAATTGCTCGAGCAACTCACGGTAGATATCAATGATCTCAACAATATCTTCTTGAGTCATTGCATCCTCACGAAGTACTTCCGAGTCATCGAGCACCTTGCGCCATGCTTTAAATGCCTCCTCGAATGCCTGTTTCGCCGGTTGCAGTCGCGCTTCTTCATAATCTTTTTCAGCACGCCACGTTGCCTCGCGGGCCTGCAATGCCAAATCTGTGACGCTCATTTCGCACGTGGCACGCCAGTAATCAAAATTCACAATGTCTCGATAACGACGGATAATATCTGCGGTTTCAGTAGCCTCTACATGCTCCTCGGCAAGACGTTTTACCTTTGCACGAATCTCTTGAGGTGCATCCTGAGCAACCATTCTCCATGTAACGTTCATTTCCCGATTGGCATCAGCAACCAACTGCTGCTCCTGCTCTGTTCGGTTCAGGGGAGGCACCTGGATCGCTGCCTTTTGACTCTCACTCAAGGAACTCTCTCGTTCAGCTTCCATCTCAGAAAATTTCTCTGGGAGAAGGTTTTCCAACTGTTTTGCTAGGCGTTCTGCTCGAGCTAACTCACTTTCTCTTAAACCTAGGCGAATTGGCACATCCCAAGTTGTAGGGATTTGCCTTACCGCGAACCGTTGCATTTCCTCAGTTGCCAGCTCCCAACCATCGCGGGCTTTATCATCAAATACACCATCCGATTCAAGTGCTCTTGCATAGTTAATGGCTGTCATCATCGGCTCTGAATGAAAGATCAACGCCGTTGTTTTTAGTGGTGCACCTGAGTCGACAAGTTTTTGAGCAGCAAGATACTTCTCACGGCCTACCAACCAGTTATCACGTTCAGAAAGAGTTCTACCAGGGCGATCTCTCTCATGAAAATCATCATCTGCTTTGAAAAGCCGACGGAACTGCACTTTCTCGTCCGCACGACCAATTTTCTGGCCGATGAACCATCCCATTCGTCCAAGCAGTCGCGGTTCCCGTGTATTAAAGAAGACCCCCTGCCGCAGAAACTCGATTCCTTTCATCACCCACGCATACCGATCACGGTAATCATCGAATTGAACTGAAATGTTGTACGAGAGATTATGGGCTTGAAAATCCCAGACTGAATAGAAGTTTGGCTGAAGTTTTGTCATTTGCTCCAAAACAGCAGAAAGATTTGTCCAGTCTTCTACTTTCTTGTAAAAATTTGCTCGATCCCAGAGCAGTGTCACTGCAATATTCTTAAGACCAAGCGTCGCTAAACGCATTGTTTCACTGGTCGGATCAATTTCACCAAGATCAGCCTGAGATAGTTGCGCTTCTGTTCTCAACTGAGCCAGTTTACCACCCGGAGAAGATGAATCTCTCGGCTGGCTCAGCCCCGACAGCGGGACCAAAAGAACTGCAATGAGCACAAGCGTTACGAGTGTCTCAGGCCGAAGGCCGAGCCATGCACCTTTATCTTGAGGCTTTGCCTTTGTGGAAAGACTATTATTCTCTGAAGTCATGATGCCACCTCACGAGCTTTGAGGCTGAATGCCCCTGCAATAAAAAATGCCACAAGATAACCGAGTGTTTCAAAAGCGTGCTGGCCAATTAAATTCATCGGGATATCAAACCCACTCGCCACAAAATCACTCGTTCCTAAATCTGATAAAGAGGGAAACAAGGATGCCGCAAGCCGCATTGGTGCGAGCAGGAAGGTATCCACGGTTTTCATCGCTGTCACAAAAGGCGTTTGCTCTAGTTCAACCACAATGCTTGCCTGAGTAACAATCCTATACAGCGATTCTACGGGCCCACCACCTGGTACTTCAAACTTATTCCCCGTTAATTGCGCGTCAAAAAGCCCCTCGATAAAACCACGAAATTGACCGACCATAATAACTGACAAGGTTGCTAGCAGGGCAACGGGACCCGCCAAAAACGTGCTAAACATAACACCGATTGCTGCGACCAGCAGCATTGCAAACCAGATTCCCAGACAACTTTTGGCATAATTTAAAATAAATGAACCATTCCCACTGCGAAGATAAAAATCAGCCTGGGCGACTCCGTAATACTGCGATGGCTCAAGACACTGCAGTACTATTTCGACCCTGCCATCAGAAACAATATCATCAAACAAATCTACGTTCCTCGTTCCTCCGTCAGCTGAGGTTGCCACTAGGGTCCTAGGAATCTGGAGGGAGTCAATGGTGAACTCTTTCGCGGTGAAATAAATCGGGTCACTCTGCAACCCACTCGAGGGATTCCGAACCCGAACACTTCCTGCAATCCCCTTTTCAATATCTCCT
>PKCL01000431.1 GCA_002862165.1 Planctomycetaceae bacterium | reverse complement strand
ACTCCCAGGGGATATCCTGATCAAACGTTGATGGCATCTCGCTTACCGCGATCGCGTGAGCAGTTGCGTGGGTACGGCAATGAGAAATACTTATAAGCACACCGCCTATTCCCATTTTTTCAGCGACATCTTGCGTGCCACCCATCAGAGTCACAACGGGTCTTCCAGTTACGCCATTGGTCACCTCAATGTCACGCCAACTGATACCCTGACGCCACCCTGTACCGAGTGACTTCAGGATTGCTTCTTTCGCCGCCCAACGGCCGGCGAAATGTTGCATCGCCATCCGACGACCTCGACAGTATTCGATTTCCTTTGGCGTATACACTCGCTGCACAAAAAGTTCGCCGTGCCGCTCAATCATCTTGCCTATCCGCAGGCATTCTGTAATGTCAGTACCGACACCGAGCACGTTCATTATTCAGGCCTCTTCCCACTTGAGCGACTCAGCCCGCATGCTTCGCGGGCACGTTCAAGAACATGACCGGCAACGGCTCTCGCCCGTTTCGCACCAACAGCAAGAATCTCATCTATTTCATGCGTGTTCGCCTCAAGTTTACGCCGTCGTTCTCGTGCTGAAGCAAATGTATCTTGTGCTGCCGCAACAATCGCTTTTTTTACTTGACCGTACCCAAACCCTCCACGCCGGTACAGTTCTGCCATTTCAGAAACGTCTTCCTGTGACCCCAAGAGTGAAAAAAGCTGGTACAGATGATCCTGATCAGGATTCTTGGAAGCTTCCATCGGCCGCGAATCTGTTGTGATTCGCATGATTTTCTTTTTTTGCACTGACTGCTCTTCAAATAGTTCAATCGTGTTCTCGTAGCTTTTTGACATCTTTTGCCCATCAGTACCCGGTACCTTTGCTGCACCGTCAACGAGCCTTGGCTTCGGAAGACGAAACACGTCATCGTTGTAAAGATGATTGAACGTACCTGCTAGATCCCGACAGACCTCAATGTGCTGCACCTGATCTTCACCAACTGGCACGACATCTGCATCGTATGCCAGGATGTCCGCTGCCATTAGAACTGGATATGTAAACAGACCAGCATCAGCCGCCAACCCTTTTGCTTTCTTATCTTTATACGCATGACATCGCTCCAAGAGTCCCATCGGTGCCACAGTCATTAACAGCCAGGTGAGCTCAGCAACTTCAGGCACGTCTGACTGAACAAATAGAGTTGCTCGCTCCGGATCGAGACCCAAAGCCACCAGATCAATAGCAGCGTCTCTGACAAACCCACGAAGCCGGTCAGGTTCTCGAACTGTGGTGAGTGCATGTAAATCAGCAATAAAATAAAATGCTTCACCTGCATCTTGTAATTCAATGTACTGCCGAATTGCTCCGAAGTAATTCCCCCAGTGGAATCGCCCGGTTGGCTGAATACCTGAAAGCGCCCGCAGTCTTGCTGTAGGATTTGATTGAGATTGCATGCCAGAACTCATCTTCACTTTTTCCTCACCTGCCATGACAACAGCCTGAATACATCTGAAACAATTCTCTGCCGTTTACGAGAACTATTTTTTCGATGCTCGGGCCGGTTCACCGACTCTTAGACTACCAACGATTGCTCGAAGTTCCGACGCCCCAAGTGAGCTCACAGCCGTCGGAAGTTCATCCAAAATCCGACTTGTGATAACAGGCTCAGCAAAACTTGCAGTTCCGATCTGTATCGCTGAAGCCCCGGCAATGAAGAATTCCATGCAATCATCAGTTGTCATAATGCCACCAACACCGATTATGGGTATTCCGACACTCTTGTAGACCTGGTGCACGCAGCGTAAAGCTATCGGCTTAATTGCTGGCCCACTCAAACCACCAATACCGTTGCCCAAAAGTGTTCGTTGCTTTCGCCAGTCAACTGCTATTCCCTGACATGTGTTAATGAGAGTGACAGCATCAGCTCCACCATCAGCTGCTGCCTGAGCGACCACTGTAATATCCGTTACGTTTGGTGTGAGCTTTGCTATGACTGGCAATTGAGTTGCATTGCGCACGCCCTCAACCACTTGTCGGCAAAGATGTGGATCCGTTGCGAAATCAACACCATGACTAACGTTAGGGCACGAGATATTTAATTCAATTGCAGCAATTCCAGTTTCAATGTCAAGCTTTTCCGCAAGAAGAATAAATTCGTCGACCGTCCCACCTGCAATGCTCACAACTACAGGTGCACCGCACGATTGAAGAAATGGAAGTTTGCTCAAGATAAACTGATCAATACCATCATTATCCAGCCCGATTGAATTCAGCAACCCAGCAGCCGTCTCAATAGTACGCCACGGACGATTTCCGACTCGCGGCAAAACAGTAATTGTTTTTGGCACAATCCCACCAAGTCGATGCAGTGGGACAAAGTCCTTCATCTCATTGGCATACCCGAACGTTCCTGACGCAACCATAATAGGATTTGGCATCGAAAGCCGCCCGAGCTGGACAGTCAAATCTGGGAGCACAGGAGGTGGGGATGTGGTCATCGTCGTATTACAACACTCACTGGATCTTCGTTATCTGGCGGCAGAACAGCAGCCTATCAGTCCGCGGCAGTCAGTTAGTGTACCGCAGGGGCAAACTACCGAAGACTTCACCGAATAGGAAGTATGGGAAAGCTTTTATTTTTCTATCGGATATGCGTTCTGGTTCAAGATTTCCGAATTTTAGGCCGATAGGAAAAAAGAACAAAGGCATTGTTGCTCTTTCTGAACACACCGACTCTCGTTACCACCACAACTGAAGCCCTATTATGGATCCTTACGGACAAACGAGAATCTTTGGTGACCGTGCCGCCCGAACTGCTCAGATGGCGTTAAAACGTAAATTTCCAGCCCCATATACACGACTGGAGTGTCAAAGTCGTGACCAAACAAGACATCGTCCGAACAATTTCCGAACGTTTAGATCTTCCGAAGGCAAAAGCCCAGGAAGCCCTTCAAACTACATTCGATGCTCTGATCACAGCGCTCGTCAAAGAGGGTCGTGTCGAACTCCGGAATTTCGGAGTTTTTCAAATCAAACGAAGAGCCGGCCGGGTAGGCAGAAATCCTCGAACGGGGGATGTTGTCAACGTCCCACCTCGGTGTTTTGTCAGTTTCAAGCCAGGCAAGGAAATGGATGCGCGAGTAAGAGAACTCGACGAGCCACAGTCTTCCTAAAACATTCAATCTACCGGACTGAATGTTTGGCACTCAAATCACTCGAAACTACCTACATGCCCCAGCCAAACCGTTTTCAGTTTGAAAATTTTTACCATCGCACTGAGATGCCTTGCTCGGTACATAGTCAAGGAAACATATTGGGAAAATCCAGTCATTGGGCAAAAAAAAGGCACCAGAGTGTGGCTGATCGATTCAGAGTTGAAGGAACCGATTTGTACAAGATATTTGTGTCTTTGACTGAGACAGAAAACAAAACTAATGCAGGGAGTATGGCACGATGAATACCAACAATACCCGTCGCGGTACCTGGGATATCGGCCTGAAATTTATCGTGCTATTCCTCATGGGAATTCTCATCGCAACAAATACGGGATGCCTTATACCCATGTATTCCGGTGATCCGGTTCGAAGAGCCCAACAATTAATTTACACTTCGGAAGATCTCAGAGCGATCACCGATGAGTGGGAACGCATTTGGTTTCTTGACCAACCATCTCATCTCACACCGTACAGAACACATGGTGGAGTGCTCTGATAAGAGATTTTCGTGAAGTATCTCTATGAGGTCTTTCGACACAAGCGTGTCTGGGCCAACCGACTCATTAGGCTCAGTCAGTCGTTCTAGTTTTTTCAATCTACGTTTCATGATGACGCATCGAACCATCTTCTAAATTC
>PKCL01000135.1 GCA_002862165.1 Planctomycetaceae bacterium | reverse complement strand
AACCTCCTATTTGCTCACCAATCAAAATTCACCAATCGAATGCTCATGCTTCAACTGGACAGATCCCCAAATTTATTACAGCCCTTTGTTGTAACAAACCAGACACTACCCGCGATAGGAGTGACCCGACTTTCCACAACTTATGGCAACTCATGCAAACACCTGATTCATCAGCAGGTCGTTCAAACACGCACGCCATGTTCATGGCTTTCATATTATGCGTGTTTGTCATTGATTATATGAATGAATACAGAAGAGCAATCTCTCGAACACATTCCCCAAAGCACTAGGCCCCTAGTTTTCTAATACTTACAGGATATGAAGTTAGGGCGGCACTCAAACGAGATATCGAAGACCCACAGTATCAGCATTGCAGCTCTGTAGACCTCCATCACGAAAGCTACTGTTGCTGATTTTTTTCACAGTCGGTGTCTGCCGGGACCGGGGGGCCCACCTCATCAACGGGATGTGTATACAAGTAGCGCCACACAGATTCGTGCATATACTTGCCACCCTTGCTTTGAAACGCCCGACTGCCTGGCTGCACACTGCCGTGTGCTTTTTTTTCATTACTACCCACATCGAAGTCAGTAATCAAGCGACGTGTATTTTGATATGGAGGCCGTGAGTTATCGACATTGACAATCGGGCCATACTGATTCATTCCCAACATTTCCCAACTGCGACAATAGTGATCCGCTTTCCATCCACTATCGAGAACGTGCGTGAATCCAAAATAGCGATTTGTGGGGGTTGCCGAGGGCAGGGCCTGCCACATCTGAAATTGATCACGGGGACCACACAACGTAACGACACGACTGACTTTGACATGCTTTGCGAACCGTGCAGCGGTAGTGGAGCCATGCGAACTGCCAGAAACAATAACTTTTTCCCAATTGATTCCCTTTCGATCTGCATTCAGAAATTGCCCCCAGTCGCCTTCGGGATTAGCGCGTTCCAACCACTTAACAAATTGGTAGGCACGTTCCATCATGCCGTCAGGTTTTGGAATACTGACCTCATCACTGAAATCTATTCCTGTCGCTGCTTCTAACCGAATATTCCCGCGGCAGTGTGGACCAACGGGTTTTTCCTGGCAACAAACCGAAAACCACGACCTCGCATACTCCACTTGCACTGCATGTAATCCGTAGTCAGCAAGACGATCAAAGAGAGCTTGATTGTGACTCATCAGCCAGATAACAAGCTTGCCTCGCTGTGGGACCGACGTATCAACAATTGCATTTTGAACATCAGCAGGCTTACCACTAGCGGTTTCAAGTACAAAATTGATTTCCGGATGTGACCGTACTCGACGATCGATGGCACTTGCTCTCGCTTGCAGTTCAAAACGCTTGGGTTTCGTTCTAATCTGTTCTGCCAATGCGAGTTGCCCGCACGTTCCATATAGTGCGACTCCGATGAACACGAACACTGAAAAAATAGTCTTGGTCCCCATCTCTTATCTACTTTCGTATTGAGATTGCATCCACCTGGCTACCACACACCTGAGGCGCGTGGACTATCAAGGCTATTAGACAACGATCACATGTTTTGAGAAAGCATAAAACACTTGAGAATAGTTAGTCATGCAGGTCATGAATCTCCGAGCAACACGATAATGATCATGGGCCTCGATTACAACTTTTTCATAAACAATTCGTATTTAGCCACTTGTAACTCGCAAGCATCCAAGTTGAGGAGCAAGTTCAAGCGAATAGAACAAGCGTCGTTGGAAATCCCGTGATTTCCCAACTCCTTTTTGGTCAGCAAAACAACGGAGCACATGGATCAGCCCCCATCTCCTGCCTGGCTTGTTCATCGAAGGTTTGCATACAGCAACAACGAAGCCACGAGCTTCATCGCTTCACAAACATACTGTTGCACAAGTAGCCGCGTAGGACCTGAACAGCAACCTTCAACTGACCGTGTGTCACGCCGCTGCTGCATGAAGTCGTTCATGAATCTGCTCGATATCGTCTGCCTGGATGGTCGTATCAGGCTGGCTCCCTGCAACAACCTGAGCCATACCAACAAGACGAAAGACATCTTCTAGAATTCCACCAGTTATTTGATGAACGACCACCCACACGCTCTCTGAGCATGCATGGCCATTCGTGGCCAGCCGTGTTTCCACAATGCTTCGTGTCTCAGAAAGCGAAAGCGGATGAATTACTGAACGTAGCAAGACCTTATCGAGCAAGCCACGATCTCGAGACAACAGTGTCATCAAACGACCCCGCCCACCAAGAACAACTGAAGCCCTTGGCGTCTGCAGCCATATTGCTTCAGAAACAGACCCCAACAGATCAACAGTTGCGAGATGACAATTATCAATGACGACAACAACGTTACCAGTAGCTACACATGCCGCAAACTGCGAAGACACTTCGGTTTGCCTCACATCAATATGCACCACATGTGATGCTCCATAAAGCTTCGTTACGAGAGCATTCATAACGGTTGACACACCGGAACCGCCGGGACCACAAAGAACTGCAAGGCTCGATTCCTGCAAGACGGCATACTGCAAGCGTGCAAGAGCAGCACGCTGAGAATGAAATAGCTGTACCGCAGAGGGCTGAGTTTTTTTTTCAGCAACCACTCCAGAAGGTGACCTTGACCCAGGAGCCCCAGAATGACTTTCCTGCGAGTCCGAAGACATCAATGGCTGTACTTGATTCAACATCGCGCGCTCCAGCGTTTAGGCAACCTGGCAGGAATCTGCAGAATCTTGTGACCGTGAACCACATTCCATCTCACCTGAAAAGGTTACAACCTCGCCTATTGGAAAGACACCTAGCTCGCCGAGGAGTTGCTGCCGATGAGGGCAGGGCGGCACGTCCGCGTGACGAACTAACAGAACCGCATCACACCCAAATACTCGCGATGCCATCTCTCTCCTTCGAAATGGACCACGAGTAAACCAGATGCCGGCATCTACGAGGACAATGCTTTGCCTGCTGCTTGTTACACTAGTGCGTGCTCGATCTCGCTGCCACGCCACCGACTGAGAGTCATCAATGAATTCACACCATAGCTCTTGCATGGTATCGAGACATCGTACCTGCCAACCTGACGCACTGAGGATGGTGAACAGACCTTGCGCGATCGTTGTCCGTCCCTCCTGAACCCGATGGCCAGCAATTGCGATTACACGATGACCACCTTCCTGAGCTTCGACAACGCGATCAGTGATTGCTTTCCACTGCGATGGTAACGCTGCCAACAAACCGGTCAGAGTGTCGCTGAAATTTTTACCTTTACAACCCGCCTTATCCTTCGGTGTGTCTTGGTTCCGATTGACTACTTGTGTTTTCTGAGGAATCCACTCACCGCTTTGTTTTGCAACTGAGACAGCAGTGACTTTTTCTGAATCCAGACCTGCCGCACCCGACGCACACTGTCGTGCTATCAACACTTGTTGATCTATAAAGCTTTGATCGAGACGGTCGAATTCCATTTACTGCCTGCTCTTCTCTTGGTGGTAAGACGTAACAGGGGCCTCCGCAAACCGAATAGAATTTATTTCTGACGATTCCGTTTTTCTCACAGGCTGCTGTTCAACAAAAAAGACACGCATCCAGATAACTGCTGCTACCAAAGACAACACCCATAATGTCAGTGAAGGCCTTGATGCCCCCGAGGGCTGCGTTTTTTTCTTACGATTACGCGCGCTGCGTTGATTCGCGGCGAGACCTCCTTGCCGCCCATCATTGGAGCCCTGCTTTTTTTTGTGTCGCTGATGCATTACAGACTTTAATACACCGTCCTGCTGTACTGTCTGCTCATTACGAAGAGGAACGGCTTCCGGTGTTTCTTGATCCGCAGGATTTGGCCCAATGCTAA
>PKCL01000371.1 GCA_002862165.1 Planctomycetaceae bacterium | reverse complement strand
TTCCGCATCTTCGATTGAGTCGGCGACAGTGGATTCAAACAGTTGCAGGGACGACATGTGGTATCGCCGGTGGATTGACAACTCAATCTCTTATCAGTGCCTCTCAATCACTTTCGCAGGCGCATCTCCACATCGGAACGCCTGCATTACCAGAGGATCAAGCACTACGAATCGTTCAACTCAGTGATCTTCATCTCCGTGATATTGGTGCATTGGAAATAATGTTGCTTGAGAGCGTTGCGGCTGCCAAGCCTGACGTTATTCTGCTAACAGGCGACACAATCAGCCATAAAAATGGCTTACAGCCACTGTCGGATTTTTTAGAAAAACTTCCACCAAATTCTCATCGCGTAGCAATTATGGGAAATTGGGAATACAAAGCTGGCCTCACATCATCTTCATTTCAGCAATTCTTGAGCCCCTTTGACTTTCAACTCTTAGTCAATGAGTCATGTCAGTTTGAATATGATTCCAAAATACTCAACATTACCGGTTTCGATGATCTTCTTGGTGGTCAGATTCATGCTATCAGTGGTAATAAAAACATGATGCGTGGTGATGAACATCTCGTACTTGCGCATTGTCCGGGAACTCGCGATATCTTTCAAAAACTCTCTCCAGTTCCACCGAGTCTCATTCTGAGCGGTCATACACACGGAGGCCAGATTGCTCCCGGTGGTTTTCCACTCTATACGCCACCAGGGAGTGGAGACTACGTGTCTGGATGGTATCGTGATAATGGACCACCTATGTATGTTTCTCGAGGCATTGGCACCTCACTATTTCCTCTTCGAATTGGATCACTCCCCGAACTCATCATTCTTGATTGGCATTTAACACAAGCTAATGCCTCAATGAATCCGAGAGCCGAGATCTCATGAACCGTCCATGCAGTCGATACATTCAGCACAGAGAGCCTCTTTCTCCCCCTTTGTGTAGTCGTCGCGGATGAACAGTCGATAAACCTCTTCGGCAGGGAACGCCAACTTTGTGCGATCCCATAAATTCATGTGTTGTGTCTGATAGCAGATGCGATGGAATCTCCCATCACATCGCGTCTCTCCAGATGCAGCGTGAGTGTTTAACAAGAGACTCCGTTCGTACTCACAACCGATTCTTTATTCATCAGCAAAGAGACCTAGTAAAAACTTATGGAAACTTATCTACGCGACATTAATGAAACTGCTCTCCTCACTGCAGCCCAAGAAAAACAACTCGCCGTTCGGGTTCAACAAGGTGACCCAGCTGCCCGTGACCATATGGTCAGGGCAAATCTCCGTCTTGTTGTCAACATTGCTCGCGGTTATTCAAACCGTGGACTTCAGCTTTGTGATCTCATTGAAGAGGGAAATCTTGGCCTCATGCGAGCCGTAGAAGGTTTTGATCCAACTATGGGGACCCGTTTTAGTACGTATGCCAGTTACTGGATCAAACAGTCAATCAAACGATCACTCATAAATAACGGGAAGACCATTCGAATTCCTGCGTATATGGTTGAGATCCTATCGAAATGGCGAAGAGCAACAATTCGTCTTCTTGATTCTCTTGGCCGCACACCCACACCCGAAGAAGTAGCTCGAATGCTTGGTTTAGCACGTAAAAAGCTACCGATTATCAAGAAAGCAATGCAGGTTCATCAAGCTACACCGCAGACTGATCAAACAGAAGGTGGCTGGTCACTCGGTGATATCATTCAAGATCACAATGCACGCTGTCCAGCTGACGTGATGCTTGATACAGACACACTGCAGCATGTCCTGCGGCGTATCGATGAACTTGATGAAAGAGCGGCATCTATTATTCGAATGCGTTTCGGTCTTGAAGGTGGGGAACCAATGACATTAAAAGAGATTGGTAGCATCCTTGGTCTTACTCGTGAACGTGTTCGACAGATTGAATCCGAAACCTTAGCGTCACTTGCTGCTGAAATTGAGGGTGTTCCACGAGCGACTATTTCCATTCGTCCTACCAGGCAGTTGCGACGAGGAGCATAAACAAGCTACCCTTATCTCCTATGGACTTAAAAAGACACATTCGGGATGTTCCTGATTTCCCGAAGCCGGGCATACTATTTCGAGACATTACACCGCTGCTTGCAAACCAGGAAGCATTCAGTGAGTCCGTTCAGAAACTTGCTGAGCCATGGCAAGATATGGCTATTGACGCTGTCGCTGCGGTAGAAGCCAGAGGTTTCCTCTTTGCAGGACCTCTCGCTTTAGAACTCGGGGTTGGTTTGCTTCCCGTGCGCAAACCCGGAAAATTACCGGCTGATACGATTAGCTATAAGTATGACCTTGAGTACGGTTCAGATACACTTGAAATGCATAAGGGAATTGTCATGCCCCAATCACGTGTACTCGTTATCGATGATGTACTGGCTACAGGAGGAACTGCCGAAGCCTGTGTCAAGTTATTAGAATCAGTACAGGCAGTAGTGGTAGGCTGCTCATTCCTCGTTGAACTTAAGGATTTAGGAGGACGCGAACGATTAGGTGATCACCGAATCGAAACCGTTCTGACATATTAAGTACACTTGTTCCATTCGATCAGTGGGAAAAAATTATCCCAGACTCCTTGCCCGACTGACTTGAATGTCCCGCATCGTTGTTACTATGTCAGGAGGTGTTGACTCGAGTGTCACTGCCTCTTTACTTGTAGAAGCTGGTCACGATTGTATCGGTGTCTTCATGCGGCATGGCCAACCGGCTTTACCGACACCACCAAGTATTCTTCCGATTGTCGAGTCATTCCCACCGAAGGCCGGACACCAAGGCTGCTGTTCGGTTACTGATGCAATCGATGCCCGCCGCGTCGCAGACCACCTTGGGATTCCTCACTATCCGCTTGATCTCACCGAAGATTTTGAAAACATCATTGATACGTTTGTCACTGAATATGGTTCTGGAAGAACACCGAATCCGTGTGTCCGATGTAATCAATGGATAAAGTTTGGGCGTCTTTTTGAGTATGCCGACGCTGTGGGTGCGACACACGTTGCAACGGGACACTATGCACAAATTATTCAAAAGCAACCATTGGATTCTGATTTGATACTTTCAGAAATTCATCGAGGCCGTGATGTTTCACGTAATCAGTCATATGTTCTCTTTGGAATTTCTCCAGATAGATTAGCTCGAATGATGCTACCGATTGGTGAACTGTCTAAGTCCGAAGTACGATCGCGTGCTGATCAACTTGGTTTTGTGACAGCAGCTAAACCTGATAGTCAGGAAATATGTTTTGTACCACCTGGTGATCATCCACGTCTTGTTGCCCATAGACTTGGTGGTTCACGGGCCGGTGACATTGTTGATACAAACGGCACTATTCTCGGCAATCATCCAGGGATTGAGCATTTCACCATCGGTCAGCGACAGGGTTTAGGTATTGCAATCGGGTCACCGTTGTACGTTATTCATATTGATCCGGAGACATTCAGAATTGTTGTAGGCCCAAAATCTGAATTGCCACTGCAAGGTCTTCTTGCTGATGAAGTGAGCTGGGTTGCTTACGTACCAACTGTTCCTTTTGAATGCCTTGTTCAATGCCGAGCGCAACGACCACCAGCAAAAGCCATCGTCACAAGAAGTGGTGAAACCCACTTTAAGGCACACTTTCTTGAACCAACAGTCGATGCCCCCGGCCCCATCACACCGGGTCAGCCAGCGGTCTGCTACGACAACACGCGTTTCCTCGGCGGAGGATGGATTGTGAATCATGAAGCATTGTAGAGAATGAGGTCCAGACGCCCTAGAACCACTGTTTTAAGCACCAAGGCCAAAGTTCTTTAAATTTTTGCATTCCAGATTCCTCAAAGTAGGATCGAGAGATCACCTGCGTAGTATTAATGTACGTATTT
>PKCL01000086.1 GCA_002862165.1 Planctomycetaceae bacterium | reverse complement strand
TACGAACAGACGTGCCCTGAAAATTCCACACAAGGTTACCACCACCACTAAACGTCACAGTATCAGTTACTCGTCCACTTCCGGCGTTTACCCGCAGTGCGTACCCATCAAGAGATCCGTCCGCTACGGATACATTGTTCGCCATTCGAACATCACGTCCGAGATCTGTTGTGCCGTTATTATCAGGCTCATGAGTGATGCCGATATTCAAGCCAGTATCAAGCTCCCAGATCGTTCCGTATAAAGAGTTAAGGATACTTGTGTTATGAATGATATCAACACGATCTGTCGCATGGCTATTAATGCCAGACAGAGCATTTAAATACGTCACGTTGTTGGCGATGAGAATTCGCCCAGTAGCATCTTCGGTAAGCCATGTGTCGTTGTCTTGCCACTCAGGCGAGATGCCTTTTCCTTCATCGAGATGGGGGGTAATAAATGTCTTTGAGGGCACCCATGAGAAAACCTCATTGAACACATGGTGAACCGTATTATTTGCAACGACAATTTTGTACAGATTGCTTTGGTCGCTCTCGACCGGAATATCATGAGTTGTTTCCCAAGGCTCAATTCCCATTGTGCCAAGTGATGAGGTACGCGTTGCATCATGGACTTCATTGCCAATGATATTGACGTACTCACTTCTGATCGACTTGATTGCAGTCCCTTGGATATGATGGACATGGTTGTCGAGAACGTCAATATATTGTGATTGACGAACAAGAATACCCTGGCTTCTTGAGTAAATTGGTCGTATTGAATTGGCGAGCGTGCTTAATGAACCAGATGTTGAGTAATTGTCTTGAACGTACTCAGCGGTGCTGCCGTATGGGACACGATAAAAGTAGTCATACGTGCCATCGGTACTTGCAAAGTGGTCGTAGTTTGCGCGGGAGTAGCCTTCGTTTGTCGTATTTACACGATAAAGAAATTGAAGTGCTGAGGCGACGTCGCCACTGATGTGTTCAACTGCTCCCTTTACTTCAAAGCCAATAATACGGATATGTGAACTATTCTGAATGATAAATCCTGCGTAGTCATCGGCGTGTACGGTCGTTGAGTCATCCCATGATTTGAATGTGATGGGAGCGGCTGATTCTCCGTGCAGGTTGTTTATTTTTATGCCCGCACTGCTTGATCGCCACAGATATGGATCCATCGGGTTGTCGTCGTAGCGAAAGTCTGGATCGTAGTCGTCTGCTGAGTATTCGCCAACAAAGTAAATGGTGTCTCCAGGCTGCAGGAATGTACTGCCATTTGATGAACGGAGAACGGCAGCAGTGGATTGAAATGGACTTTCAAGGGAAAGGCCATCATTGGTATTTAAGCCAGTTGCCTTATTGATAAAAAATGTTCTTGCGTGAGCAACATAGGGTTGCGCTCGAGCATGAACGACACGACTGGGTGAGTTAGAATTCGATGCAAAGATTCGTATCGCTGGCAGGTTGTGCAGTGCATTGACTGCACTGGCACCGGTTGATGTAAGTTTTATGACACGTTGCTGGAAATCAATTTCATAGTATGGATTACCATTGCTATCAGAGGGAGAGTTTCCACCTGGCGTAGCCCAATACAAATCGGATCCATCTTCTTCAGGATCGGCAAGTACGAAACTGGCTGCCGTGTCACCTTGATTGACAGGTGCAAGAAGTGGATTGAGGTTGCGTCCAAGAATGGAGAGTGTAGGAAGTTGATTCTCGGGCTCGATGGTGACCGTAATACTTGCAGGGATCGATGCAGAGCTACCGTTCGTGAACGCATAGGTAAAGGTTTCGTTTACGGGTGAGGCAACGTCACTTCCGCCATGTTCGTAATATGCTCGACCTGTTGGACGAACATACAAAGTGCCTTCGGACCCTGTAACCTGTTTATACCCAAAGACATGCGAAAACGTTGGGTGGTTGGCGTTTGGGAGCAATGACCATTCGATGTCATTGAGTGAGGCAATGACAGAAGTTTCAGATGGATCAATAAGATCATCATTCTGCAGGAGCATGAGTGGTGACAGGAGTGTGTCTGCACCCTCTTTGACGGTCACCGAATCATCCGTTGCTTGTGCTGTCCGCTTGATATAGGAGTAGCTCACAAATGGTCGTGTCTGCACAGACGATTCACTACTGTAGACATAGTGTCGCTGCGATCCATTTTGAGCTGTGGTGGTTGCGGCAGAGGGGTCTGCCTGGTTCGCTGCAAGTAAAAGAAATGCAAGATCTCGGTTTAATGCTCCTGATGCCGAGATATCATACGTGACTCGTTTCCCGTCTTCGGTTGTGATGCTTTGAGAAGCCAGTGCATTGGCGACTGTAGCATCGGTATTTGCATTTGTTGGTGGTGAAGAAGAGGTATAAGGTCGATTCTCATACGTTAATGAGTCCTCGTTCCATGAGGCATCTGCAAGGACTAGAAGTTGAACGGTTCCAGCCTCAGCATTAGAGCCGGGACCCTGATACATGGTAAAGGAAGCATCGACAAGTGAGTCTGAAGGATTCAGATTGAGTGATGAGACATGCGTTCGTAAATAAACGGCTGAATGAAAGTTGTCAGTTGTATCTTGTTTGCGCACGAGCATCGATTGAAGATCACGTTGTCGTCCACCATTGACGTAGCCAACGTCGAGATCGTCTTCGATAGCAAACCGTTGCGTGACAAGTGATGTTGTCTTGTTGTTGTGTAAAACCTCTAAGAGTGGGAGTGCATTTCCAGCATTGACATGGTCAACCGCAGACTGTGTCATCCGTACAGACGTGCCATCAATTGAGTAATAGGGTGCACCTTGTGAGATTATGGCGTCAGCACTTGTGAGCTCAACAACCGTATGTCCAGCTTCAAATTGATTTCCATTGGGCTGAAGATAAAATTGTGAAAATGTTGTATCGAGCGCAAGCCTCGCTTCGAGTGACTCTGGTGCTAATAGACGTGTGGTGATTTGTTTCATCGTATCACTTTAGAAAATCGAAACACCTGACAATCGATATCAGTTTGCCCCTACCCACACAATCAACGACCTTTTCAAGTGTATAGGTTTTATGAAGAAATTGCCCGTACAAGTTGGATGATTTTGGTCAGTTTGCATCTGTAAGCGATGCTTTTAGGATTGGCTTGGAGCGTCTTAGGGCGTGTGCGAAAGCTACACAAGCTCAATCTTCTACCCAAGCACGAGCTAATGGATAAAAATAAAGGTCGCTTACCAAAGACTGTCGCACCATCTCCATAGAGGATGATGAAGAAAAGCAACCACGGAGAAGACGATGGTATAAGAAAGCATGAGTCTTTTTTTTGTTATTTGTTTGATCGCACAAATGACAGCAAGGACGATAGTAGTGAGTAGCAAGATCGTCACAGTGGCCTGCCACCCAAGAACAATACCAACCAGGGTGCCGGCTAGTGGAAACGCACTACAAGATAGCGTGTCCAGTTTTCTTTGATTGCCTAAGTACTGGATGCTGTTTGTAAACAACCAACCAATGAGTCCCCCTGCAAAGCAGGTAATAATCGGAATTATTGATGGTGGTAGAACGTTACTAAAATCTGTGCGTAGGTGAGCATAAAATTTGACAGGCTGAAGAATTGGAATTGCAATTGATAACCCTGAAAAGATACAGAGCATGATCCCCGAAAGCCATTTTGGACAGCGGAGTCGATCGAGGTCCATCAGTGACAGCATCAACAGACAGCTAAATAATGCGGTGTGGTAAAGATAGATTCCGATGACGGGCCATTTTGTATAGAGAATAATCCAAAGAATTCCAGCATAGAAATATCGTTTGAACTCTGGAACGTTGGTTGCACCTGTCACTAATTCAAAAAGAAACAGTGATCCGAATATGGTTGCTCCAAGAAGTTCAGTCAAAAAGTAGCGAATAGGA
>PKCL01000077.1 GCA_002862165.1 Planctomycetaceae bacterium | reverse complement strand
TTTGTAGCACCTGTCGGGTGGTTGAAAGCAATTGCTCTTTGAAGCTTTCACCACTTTTCTGTTCTTTCACAGCAGTCAAACATTTTGCAAGCCATACCCAGCTGAGAACTACAGCGAGTGGCCCAATGTAGCCAATTGGTCCCTTGCAAAGGACCCCAAGGCCGAGTAACCCACCTGCAAGAATGGCGTGCCATGGACCAACAGAGGATTTGGCAATCAAGTGGGCAGAGGACTCATTATGTTGTTCGGTTTTACGTCGGTCTTGGAGGAATGGTTCGACGAGCAGGAGGGTCGCCCACGTTGCAAGCGCTACAAGAATAGAGTCAGGCGTCGCCGCATGAGATTCAATCGCGACGAGTAAACAGCCGAGGTAGGCAAATGCTGCGACAATGCCTGTTGAGGAGTTAAAACAGCGTGTCCCGAACCGAAGAAGAGCAAGAGATGTCAGCAAAGCGGCAATGGCGGCTGGAAGACGGGCAGCGAGTTCATTTGTCCCGAATATTGAAAAGCATGCTGCCATGCACCAATGCATCAGCACTGGCTTATCAACGGCAAGATCACCATTGAAAATTGGAACTGTCCAATTACCAGTCTCAACCATAGTCTGAGCGATTGCAGCGAATCGTGGTTCATCTTCATCCCAGAAAGGCATTCCAATAAACCCAGAGGCAAGTACAACGATTGCCACCACAGAAACAAAGATCTGGGAGTGGCGTGTTATAAAAGAATTGAACCGGTTCATGAGCATGGCTCCAAGCAGGACAGTAGTCCGATTAGTAAGGAGGAGGACTTTGAGCAAGTGAATGCGTGTTTTCAGGGTGGATTCTTCCAATGATTGCGAGGCCCATATCAATGGAACTCGGTTTCTCGCACAGTATTCCAAATCCAGCGGGGAGGTGTGGCAGGATAGCGGGCACTTCTTCAGCTTCAATTAAGAGCTTCGCTGCAGGATCAGTGCGAAGATACTCAATACCTGCACTGATGTTGTTCAGTTTTCTTACCGTTTTTTGTGTGTAGAAGACAAGGCTCGGTCGAGGTGTCTTGATGCTTGCCCAGTTTCCTTCTCGTGCTGACGGCGACAAGGCGGCTAGAAGAGTAGAAGTGCCCTGACGTTGAGCAAGTCGCACTGATACGAGACCACCGAGCGTTGCTACGAAGAGAATCGAAAAAGTTGTCAGAGCGCTTATAGCCAGCCCAACACGTCCTTGCCTCTGGAGCAAGAAGGCAGTAGCCGCGGCTATGACTGGAAGCAGCCCAAGGAGTCCAAGCCATTCATTTCCTGGTGCAAATTTTGGTGAGAGAAGAGGAATACCAATAGCGAGACAGATGCCAACGGCTGAAAGTGTAAACCACCCAATATTCATAACTAAAGCGCGAGCCTTATCCGACGGCATGTTCCAGAAAAGCATTGTTTCCCAGCCGGTACGGCCACGAATCCAGTCCGCAAGGTAGAGGGCAGTGACAATTGAAAGAGCTGGGTATGCGGGCCAGATGTAGCCAGGAAGTTTTGTCCCAGCGATTGCAAAAGTTCCGATCCAGACAAGAAACCAAACTCCAGAAAAAGCAACAGTGCGAAAGTGTGAACTCGACAGCCGTTTTGTTTGCCAAAGAAATACAGTATGAGCTGGTACGGCTAGCAGAATAATTGACCAAGGGAATAACCCAATGGCGAGTATCATTGGATAATAGAGGAATGATCCGGTATGCCCCTCCATGGGAGCTAAAAATCTACCGGCATTATGAATGAGTAGGAAGTCGCGAATCCACTGCCCGTTTGTACGCACTCCAACCAATACATACCACGGTAATGCGACGGCTGTAGCCACCGCAAGAATTGTGAGAGGGCGGAGAGAGGTTGCAATGCGATAAATCCAAGATTTGCCACACGTGAAAATAGATTTGTTGTGCAGTACGCATGCAGTGAGCAGAAATGCCGCCATTGGTAAAACGATACCAACAGGACCTTTCGCAAGGACAGCAAACCCGCATGCCAGACCAATGCCTACAGCATGCAAACGAGTTATTTGAAGTACAGAGTCCCGCTGAATAGCGTGAACATAAAACGCTCCAGCCATGGTAGTACAGAATACGAGTGCTGCATCAGGGGTTGCGGCTCGCCCACCTACTGCTGTCCAGATACATGTTGACATGACAAGGCCAGACAGGAGGCCGGCAAACGGTCCTGCGAGAAGACGACCAATCCACCAGGTAAGCAAACACGTGCCGATTGTTAAGCAGACGGACCCGATGCGCACACCAAATTCGTTACGACCGAAAAGTGAAACTCCTATGATTTGTATCCAATTGACTAATGGAGGCTTTTCCACACGAAGGGCTCCATTGTACGTCGGCACAATCCAATCACCCGAATCCAGCATTGCTAATGTGCAGGCAGCGTTTTTGGGCTCATCTTCATCCCAAAGTGGTGCCGAACCCAGCCCCGGCAAAAGAGTGGTAGTTGCGGAAATTATGATGATCAGGATTGCAATAAAGGGGCTTCTGAATATCACCAGCGTCGCCCAAAGTGGATGAAAGGAACGGAGCAGGAGGGTAGAAGCAGGAGCGATGCCGGTCAAGCCGTACAAAGTTGCGTTTTTTTAGGTATATTAAGGCCGGTTGACCGCCTGCTTGGGGCGGGTATGTTCAAGATCAAGTAACCGCCTTTTGAAGCGGTCCATTCCCGGGAGAACGCACCCCTTGGCTGATGAAAACACCCCTGCTGATGATGCTTCGAATGAGCAGCCGTCAGCGAATGATGGCAGTGGACCGACAAATGACGGTCAGTCGAAAGAGATAGCTACCAACCGGGCTCAGGATGGTACCCGACTCATAGATTTGCCAATTGAGCAAGAACTTAAAGAGAGTTACCTGACCTACGCTATGAGCGTCATTGTGAGTCGGGCACTCCCTGACGTTCGTGATGGCTTGAAGCCTTCACAGCGACGGATTCTGGTTGCTATGAATGACCTGAATCTGTCCCCAGGTCATTCTCGGGTAAAATGCGCGAAGATATCCGGTGACACCAGCGGTAACTATCATCCTCACGGCGAAAGTGTGATCTATCCCACCCTTGTTCGCATGGCGCAAGAATGGAATATGCGGCATGTGCTCGTTGACAAACAGGGTAATTTTGGATCAATCGCCGGATTGCCTGCTGCAGCTATGCGGTATACAGAAGCTCGATTGTCAGCAATTGCATCCCAGATGCTCGACGATATCAATCTCGATACGGTCGACTTTGTCCCGACTTATGATGAGCGAAATACAGAGCCTGTCGTGCTACCAAGTCGCTTCCCTAACTTGGTCGTCAATGGTGCGGGTGGCATTGCTGTTGGTATGGCAACAAGTATTCCGCCACATAATCTTGGTGAAGTCTGTCGCGGACTTGTGCAGCTGATAGATAACCCAGATACATCAATGGCAGAGCTGCTTGAGATTGTTCCTGGCCCAGACTTCCCGACAGGTGGAATTGTAATGGGCAGAGAAGCTTTATTGCGGGGATATCTCACTGGTAGAAGCACGATTACGCTTCGGGCTCGGGCTCACGTCGAAGAATTTGGGAAGAATCGTAACCGGATCGTTATCACTGAAATTCCGTATCAGCAGACACGTGATGCTATTGAAGAGAAGATTGCTGATCAGGTGAGCGACGATCGGATCAAAGGTATTTCTGGGATTCGTAATGAAAGTGACCTCAAAGAGCCGGTACGACTAATTTTGGAGTTGAAGCGGGATGCTGACCCAGATGTTGTCTTGAATCAGCTCTATCAATATTCGCCACTTCAAACAACTTTTTCACTCATCTTTCTTGCACTTGTTGACGGTAAGCCTCGGATGCTTTCGTTTAAAAATATGCTTGAAGAGTTTTTGCGTCATCGCAC
>PKCL01000078.1 GCA_002862165.1 Planctomycetaceae bacterium | reverse complement strand
GTGGGCCTTCCTCATAATGGATAAACCACTTGTTTGGTTGGCTACCACCGAAAGCCGCCGGGCCTGCGCTTAATAACAGGCGCTTCACCAGATCGGGCCACTGATTCGGCATGTTGTCGTGTACCTGCCAATTCCCGTTCGATGGCGAAGCAAAATTGTAGTGGTAAGGCACAAAGAACTTTCCACGCTTCCAATCGTTTACGCCCTGACGAATATGGATATACGGTGTATCGTTCTCGTCGATAACGATTCGTGTCGGTGCTGTAAACTCCTCACCGCTGTCAAGAAGCATGGCGTGCCTATCAGCAAAGGTCTTGTTCACCGGCAGATCGGACATCGGCGTCCCATCGGCGGCAACCCACTGGCCATCAGAGGTGCGATGAGCGTAGTAAATGTTGTAGCGGTAGACGGCTTCATGCATGCCCTGGTACTTGCGATTGTTACCGCGCGGATTGTCATCCTTGTACACCCAGAAACAGTGGACAGTTTTGTAATCAGCGCCGGGTACGAATGCGTTGTATGAGCATGCCTGCTTGTCCGGGAAATTGTGCCGCATCTCAATCACGGGCTGCGGCTCACTCCAGGACCGACCGTCGTCTTTGCTTACTCGCATCGACCAGGGAGCCTTATGTCCGCCAGCACGATAGAAAAGGTAGATGCTGCCGTCTGCCATGCGCATCGATTGCGGATACGTGGCTCGCGGCGTCGGGCTGGGCATATCTTCCCACTGGGTGATGTCGTAAGGAGCCGCCGACCGGACGTGTTTCATCGCCTTGGTATGGCAACCGAAGAAGACGTGCACATGTCCTTTTGCGTCGACGGTGATGGACGGGTTCCCGTGTGTATCTTCGCCCAGTCCACTGTTCGACGCCCTCACGGGTCCGGTCCATGACTTCTTGCTGATGTCATATGCGTCAACGATTGGACGGCCCTGACCATCCTGGTGCGCAGTGAAAACGATGCCCTTCTCCAACACGGCGTGGGGAGCAATGTAGTTGTTGTAGAAGGTCTTGTAAGGCTTCCCGTACCGCTGAACGGAGGCAAAAGCATCCTTGATGCTCGGCCCGGCGGTCTCTTTTTCTACGCCGTGACACAGAAGAGCGACAAGGGAAAATAATGACAGACACACTGTGTTGAACAGACATTTCTGTACACGTTTCGTCATTAATAGATCTACTTTCCTACAACGTTTTGAATTCTCAACGAAAGGGGAACGGTTGCGCAATGCGATCCGGGCGTTGTGAAAACAAGTGTGATCGCATTGTGTTCACGAGATCGCTTTCGAAGATTCTTGCAGCCTGAGCAGTGGCATACAACAAGGCTAGGGGCTCAGGGGCGAGCCATCGGCCTTGTTGGCAATTGCATTCCAGACCCCGATATCGATTGTTTCATTCAGGAACTGTGCTGCGCCATCTGCGTAGGCGACAGACAGGCCGCCTGGGTGGAAGGAATACGGTGATGACGCTGCCTTGCCCTTGTTGGCTTGAACCGTGTTGGGGCCGTTGGCCATCAAGGTCAAAGCACCATAGTTATTGCCCTTGAAGTCCCAATACCAGTCAGTGTTCGTCGGAGGCACGCTCCTGGTTAGGCATGTGGTGAATCCTGCCTGTAGCGGATCATAATTGGTAGGCGTGTAGCCCAGTTTTTCACAAAGCAACACCGTCTTTGAGAGCCCGTCAGTCACGTCCCTCTCTTTGCAGCCACCCGAGTTTGCGTCGGCCGGAACACCATAAAACATGCCGTCGTCTTCTTTGTTGTTGTGGCCCGAACTGACCCAGCAGTGCCAGTTGGTCAGCCCCGCTGCACCGCCGTAGTGCGTGATACCACCAAAAATACTCGAAATGTTTTGCACCGGATTGGTCGGGCAGGCAGCAAATGCAAAGGCAGTTTGAATAACGGCCTTGTTCGGTGCTGTTATAGCATCCTTGCTCACGTCCAGTTCTGCATACTCAGTTGCATGCTCCATAAAGGGCAGGATCTCGATGATCCATGAGCGGGCGTCAGACTCCCACGGGTTGTAGCCTGCCGGAGCGCTACCATTACCACAGCTAAAGAATCTGCTGGGGTCACTGGCTGATAGCTGGTGCTTCTGCCCAGGTGGAAAAGCCTTTTTACCATCCAGGTAGTTGTGACATGCCAGGGCTTGCTGCTTGATATTCGCCTGGCAGGATATCCGCCGGGCTGATTCTCGGGCTTGCTGCACCGCCGGTAACAGCAGGCCGACCAAGACTCCAATAATGGCAATCACCACCAGGAGTTCGATTAACGTAAAGGCAGCAGGGACTGAACTCGAATGCAAACCCTCGCTGTTGGGAGTACTCCTGCGACCGGCAGTTCGGTTTCTTATCGGGGTGCTCATGCTTAGGTTCCTTTTTAGAAAGACAATAAATTTAAAAAGACAATAAAAAAATTGGTTAACGCTGTATCTCAAAGTCAAAGTGATTCTCTTCATCAGCCACCACCGTGGCCCGCCAAGGTGAGAGACCGACGGCTAAAAACTGCCGGGGGATTTTCGACTGAGTGGCAACCGGTTGCTCCAACCGCATCACGATCTCGCCATCGATTAGTTCTTCCGTCATTGTTGGAATAGGATCGGGCTGGGACAGATAAACGACATGCGGCCCCGGCGTGAGCCCACGGTGCCGACCCGGGCCCCGGAGGCTGTAACTGCCGTCATCCTGCATCACGCCCGTCGCCATCGGGCCGCTATGGCCCTTCGATCTATCAGGTGCGAAGTGAATCTGCCCACTGACAAACGGCTTCCCGGCAACCAGCACCGACCCGGTTACCGGTACAAAGATCAGCCCATCACCGCGGCCGCAGCCGGCCAGCATGAGACACACAACAACCCATCCGCTAGTCAGCCAAAGCCGGCGGCCTGCGGTAGCAGGCACTCGGTAAATAAAATATCTCACAGATTTCCGTCCATTGTTCTCGCAAGCTGCATTGCCCATGCGGGGTACTGAATTGGATTTGAAAAAGGAGCCGATCAGAATCGTCGGCAACAGTCCTTTTGATCCCTATTGAATACATAAAACTCATTCAGCACAGAAGAAGAGTAGCAGCAATTTTTGGACGGACAATGTAATCCTGCGCACGCATCCTATGATATTTCACAATCGATGCCGCCTACCGTATTGGTCTTGGTACGATCCATACGTTTTCTTGTACGCACCAACTGCGAGTAGTATTTTTCATACATTTTTTTGTATGAACAAAGCTCGACTCGTAACAGAAACGTCAGAAGGATTTCTATAGCTTTGATCGAATGTTACGAATACGGCAAGCAAATAAGTAGCGACGCGAACAATGAGGTTGTCCCGTTGTTCTCTCCACAGCACGATTGTTGATACTTAAAACAACGGCTCAGCCATTTCACTATTCATCTTCTCCCACAGTTCCACTAATTCGGTGAGACGCTCGGGCTTTGATTGAGCGAGGTTCGTTTCTTCAGAGAGATCCTTCGAGAGGTCATAGAGTTCCCACTTCGATTTACCAGGCGATTTCCGGCCACCCATCCGCACGATCTTCCAATCACCGTGCCGTAATCCGGACTTACCACCCTGACGCCAAAAAAGTGTTTCATGAGGGACGCCTTTTTTCTTATCGGTGACGAAAGGGACCAAATCAACGCCCTCAACCAGCTCGGGCGCGATGACGCCTTCGCTGTTCGCCGCGGCGGTTGCATAGATATCGAACGCACTGACCGGTTTCTCATACGTCTGGCCTGCTGGAATTGTTCCTTTCCACTGCATCATGAACGGCACGCGCAACGCGCCTTCATACATTTGTCCTTTCGATCCTCGCAGTGGCAGATTGCTAGAAGTCAGTTCACGAGTCGGGCCACCATTGTCACTCAGGAAAAAGACGATCGTATTCTC
>PKCL01000436.1 GCA_002862165.1 Planctomycetaceae bacterium | reverse complement strand
TCACCGGACGCAGCGTAATCGTTCCATCGCCAAACATCGTCTCCAGCCATCGCTGCTGACGAATTCCAAACCGACTCGATGGATCTGGCACAAACTCAAAACTGCTACCTATGCCCCCACCACCAGCGGCTTCCGCCACAGTCGTCCAGTCAGATTCGATAGCAACAAGGTCCTGCTTCTCAGCTATTTTTTCCACGTTCGGTGAGGAAGGTTCTTTATCACCATCTTTACCTCGCGCAATCCAGAGTGCGCGATCTTCAGCATATGCGTTTAAGTCTGCGGCCAGTGCTGAGAATATTGCATCTATTGTTTCTGTCGCACGTTGCCGTGAAATTTCTTGGCGAATCTGATCAGCAACCTTGTCCAATGGCTGGAAGGTCATTTCTGGTTTCTCAGAATCTGCTGTATCCTCACCCTCTTTCTCAGTCGGCTTCGGTTTTTCTTCAACAGAACCGGTTGTTTCATTCTCACTTTCTGCAGTGGGCTTTTCATCTGATTGCTGCTTTACGTCCTTAGAAGAATCCGCGTCGGATGATTCTTCTTTTTCCACCTGAAAAGCAACTGTTCTCACAAGCGTTTTGTGACTTCTAGAACTCGAATCAGAGTCAGCCGGCTGAGCAGCCTCTTTCTCTTTCTCTTTCTCTTTTATCTCACTTTCACCTTCCTTGGCGTCTTTGGATTCCTTTGGTGCATTCTCACCAGTCTCTTGAACTACGTTCACAGGGGCATCAGAAACATCCTCAGATTTTTTTTCTTTGATACTGTCGATTGCCGGCGTTTCTTTACGCTGTCCATCATCTGAAGTCTTTTTACGCTGCTCATCATCTGAATCCGTAGCCGGCTCTTTTGTCACCGGGGGTGCCGATGGGGCCTCACGAAATCTGGTTTCTTTATTTTTTTCGTAAAACTCCTCAATATCTCTATCCGTTATTGTTTTCTCCGCTGCGGCCTCAAACTTCTTTTGATCTGCCATGAGCGAGGCATACTGGATTCGATGCGGCTCTTTAAATCCAGGATTTGGACTCATCGCTGACGGAAGGTCATTTTTAAATGTATCGAAATACCCGTTAAGTTTAGAGTCATTCGGCAACTCCACAGACGTGGCAAGATTTTCAACCTCGATAGGAAATACCTCGAGTGTTGCCGACTGTTCGAGTCGTTTGTAGAAGTCCCACCGCCAAGCGGGAGGATCTCCAGAAAATCCTGTCTGAAACAGGAGTAGCGTATTTCGTGCTATGAGGGCTGTTCGTAATGATTCAAAAAGATCTGCTGCTAAAACAGGCGCACGACCATATCGAAGGCCAGCAATGATCCCATCGAACTGATCCTGTCGGACCATATTATTTGTCCAAGCAGCGAGAAACTCGTTGATTGCTGTATTACTGACCGTTAATCCGATCTTTTCTGCTTCTTTTGCGAGAAGCATTTCTCGAACAACCAGCTCTTCTCCTTCCGGAAAGGCCGGTAGTCTGGAAGGGTCACGACCCGCTGTAGCCGCAGCCTGCATCAAAAAGCGGTTGACGAGAGTCCGTAGCGCTACTGCTCTCTCAAGCTGGTCTTCGCGAACGACACCACCTTTCCATTCCACAACAACTGGATCATTGGCGGATGAGCCCGCCCCCATCTGGAGGAACGGGGGTAGCACGAAAAATGCCAACATCGCCAAGACCGCCACCGCCACGAGCATCGATCGCTGATATTTCCGAAAAAAATTGAATGACCCGGCCATAAAACCGCCTTTTTCTGAAGCGCCCCGGGCTAGAAAACCATTGAGGCTTGACAAATAGAGAGAAGGGAGGGTAACGCTGTTGAGCAATAACTAAGTCGGAGATTGTATCGCCAGATGGTCTGGTGCCAATCCCGATCTGAGCAGAAATTAATCGTTTTTACACCTTTTGCATACAAGATTCATGGCCAAAAAGACCTCCCGCAAGGCTCGTACAAGCAGAAAATCACCGGCTGGAACCACTCCGAGCGGAAACTACGAGCTTGTCATCGTCGAAAGTCCGGCAAAAGCGAAAACCATTGAAAAGTATCTCGGGAGCGAATTTACGGTAAGAGCCTCGGTTGGGCATATTCGTGATCTCAAGGCAAAAGATGCCGAAAAAAAAATGCCCGGCGTCGACCTCGAGACGATGAACGATGTATATGAGATTTCTGCAGGGAAGACAAAAGTCATTACGGAGCTGAAGAAACTCGCAAAAGGTGCTCGTGACATCTGGTTTGCAACTGACCTTGACCGTGAAGGAGAGGCGATTGCATGGCATCTTGCCGAGGTGCTTAAAGTTGATCCATCAGAAGCAAAACGAGTAACCTTTGACGCCATTACAAAATCGGATGTCAAGAAGGCTTTTGAGAACCCTCGAGGCATTGACATGGATCGAGTGGACGCACAGCGTGCACGAAGAATTCTTGATCGCCTCGTTGGATTTCTAACTTCACCAATCCTTTGGCCCAAAGGTGCAGGTCAAAGTGCCGGAAGAGTACAGAGTGTTGCTTCCAGACTCGTTGCAGAACGTGAACAAGAAATCCGAGATTTTACTCCAAATGAATCCTGGGAACTCTCAGGATTCCTTAGCTTTGACATTAATACTACAGAAGTTCTCCATGCCGAATGGAATGACTTCGTATCTAAGACCGATGCTCGCAACAAACCACCAACAATAAAACAGCGGATGGCTTGGTTGGCTGATCACCGCAGCCTTTCCGCAGAACTTATTGAAGTTGGTGGCAAGTCGTTAAAGATCGAAGCTGATAAAACGTCTACTAAGAAACTTATTGACGAGGCCGTGTCTGCTGCTGAGGCAGCTGGCTTGATCGACATCGATATACATCGCGAAACAAACACAGATGGCAAGGGACGCGCAAAAAATGTTGTGCGGATAACTGGCACCCCAGATTCCAAGACTCGCTATGCTATCGACTCCATTGATGTAAAACGCACGAAGTCGAAGCCCTACCCGCCGTTTATTACGAGTACGCTGCAACAGGCCGCAAGTAGCCGGCTCGGCATGCCAGCTGACAGAACAATGCGTATTGCGCAACAACTCTATGAGGGTGTTAACCTTCCTGGAGAAGGAAGCGTTGGGCTCATTACGTACATGCGAACTGATTCAACAAACTTGTCTGGCGAGGCCATTAAGTTAGCACGCAGCTATCTTGAGGAAAAATTTGGCAAGGAATATCTCCCTGAAAAACCTCGTTTTTACTCGAGCAGAAATCAGTCGGCCCAAGAAGCTCACGAAGCAATTCGACCAACGGATCCATTTCGTGACCCAAACACGATCGCGTCTGCCTTAAGTGACGAGCAGTTTCGTCTCTACCAACTCATCTGGCAATCCTTTGTTGGCTGCCAGGCAACCGATGCAGAATGGGATAGCACCACGGTGCAAATGAGACGCTCTGACAAAGACACCGGTGCTGTCTTTAAAACAAACGGCCGCGTCTTGCGTTTCGACGGCTGCCTAAGAATTACTGGAATTCCCAAAGGTGACGGTGATCAAGTACTACCGGATTTTGACAAAGGAACCAAATTAGCACCGTTTAGTATCGAACCAAAACAAAAGTTTCAGGCACCCCCACCTCGATACACTGAAGCGTCACTCGTAAAAAAACTTGAACAAGAAAGTATTGGCAGGCCCTCGACTTATGCCAGCATCATTCGGGTTATTCAAGACCGAAGTTACGCTGAACAAATTGACAAACGTTTCTATGCAACGTTTCGAGGTGAATTAGTCACTGAGTTTTTGAAAACGGGGGCTGATGATGCCTCTCTTGAACAGCAGTTCATTGAAGTTGGATATACCCGGGAAATCGAGGAGGACCTTGATGACGTCGCGGCGGGAAAAATCACACGTCAAGAAATGCTACTGCGTTTTTATA
>PKCL01000067.1 GCA_002862165.1 Planctomycetaceae bacterium | reverse complement strand
TGGAATCTCTGAATAATAAGTAGTAAGAACTTTCAAACACCATTGCTGCCAAAGAGGACGCCTCGCACGAAGTCTTAATCATTGAGTTTCAGACATCTGTTAACAAATTGAATCTGATCAGCGGTGGTGGTTTGATGATCCTGCAGTCTATGGGATCATTGCAGTCACAGATTCTATTTTCGGTAAGGAGCTAGAAGTAGATACTAACGCGTTCATGCCGCGTGTCGGGGAGTGGCTTCTTGAGGCCGATACTGGTCCGAAAAGTGAGAAACGGTAGCATGCTTAATCTCCTACCCATTTCGAATATAGAACAAATTGACCTCACCGGAAATTTCGACTATTCTTTCATTGGGGTGGGGGTAACTTTCAATTGATCTGATTTTTCTGGTACTTGTTTTTCGTCTCATGACTGCTACTCCTGCCTATTTTTTATTCTGTTTTTTCGTATAAGGAAATATTACGATGCACACTTCTTTTTCTCGGCGTGCTTTCACGCTTATCGAGCTTCTTGTCGTCATTGCAATTATTGGTGTACTTGTTGGCTTGCTATTGCCAGCTGTTCAACAGGCCCGTGAAGCTGCTCGACGGTCTGCCTGTGTGAATAATTTCAAACAGACCGGGATTGCCATGCATAATTATATTGATGCGAATGGCCGGTTGCCTACGAATGAGTGGGACTACGGTCGTCCCCAGAATTGGACTGGTCACAGTTGGCCATCTCCAAATAAAGGTCGTGGCAGCATGTTTGTTCAGATGCTGCCCTTTATGGAACAACTCGCGCTTCACTCGGGGATTGATTTTACAGACACCAGTGGCAACGCAGAACCTTTCAGACAAACTGTCGGAGGCAAAAAAGTTTCTGAAATATTGATTTCTAGTCTGGTATGCCCATCCGATGGCTCAGGATTTGTTACAGCGGGAATGGCTCCCAACTGGAATGTTGGACGGGCATGTACAAACGTCGCTCCAAGTGGTGGCCCAAATTGGATTTCCACAAACGGCGGTAATGGCACCGCTTGTGCGTATAACGCAAATAGTAGTCGACCCCCCGATCCTAAAAATAAATTTAAAATTGGGTCTGGTGTAAAGTGGAAAGTAGGCGGTGATGCTGGAGCCATGCCAAATTCATCGGGTGTGTTTTGTCCTGAGCCTGGGTACACATGGCAGTGCGAATTCAAAGATATTACTGACGGAACATCGAATACATTTGCATTCGGTGAGATTCGTGTCGATAGCTGTCAGTCCTATAGAGACAACGGCTGGGCGAAAGAAACGAATCACGGAACAGCTAACACCCTTATACCCCTCAACTATGACACGTCGTTTAATGGGGCAAGTAAAGCAGCCGCATCTGCTGCTGCTACTGCAGCTGGGTTCGATGATTGTGCAAATTCATATAATCAAAATACTGCCAGAGGATTTAAAAGCAAACATCCCGGCATTGTGAATTTCACACTTTGTGACGGATCAGTAATGACTGTCAGCGAAACCGCGGACTTCGATGTGATTCAACGATACGGATGTCGCGGTGATGAGAAAGTAAATGGTTCGTTGTGAAAATTTTCCCCAGAATACCAGTGAGTTGGCGTTCTGGGGAATTTTATTTTAGAAAATGTTTGAGCTAGAAACTCCCGATTCTCTTATCGTCTACACGAAAAATAATCACTTTTCTTACTGGTGATAAACACCCGCAAACCATACGAATTTAAAGGACGATTGAAATGCCACTCAAACACAAATCATTGCAATCTTGGTATTTTGTGACTCTTGTGGTTGTCATGAGTATCCTAAATTTCACAGGATGTGGGTATCGCCGTCCTCGCGGCGTACCGACAACAGGCACTGTCACGCTTGACGGCGACCCGGTCGCCTCTGCAACCATTTATTTCCATAAAGTCGGAGGTGGGCGACCTGCTTTTGGTAGTACAGATGAAAATGGAGTGTTTTTTGTTTCATCATATGGGGGGAAAGATGGACTTCCTGTTGGTGACTACAAGGTGACGGTGGCAAAGGAGGTACCAAAGGCGAAATATAAAAAGATTTTTGAAAAAGCGGAGCAAAGAAAAAAAGATGCTGAGCAAGCTAATGCTGATGACCAAGAGCGTGCTTCAGATGCTGGTGCGAATATGGAATTCAGTGAAGCGGCATATGAAAATCTGCTCCCTGAAATATATGAAGAAAAATCGACTACTCCTTTTACCATCACAATTGATGGCTCTGGAGAGTCGCTTAATCTTGAACTCAGTTCTGCTGAATAAGTTGGCTGTTGCAGGATTTCTAATCGTTGGGAGTAACTAAACAGTTGAATGTAGCACGCCTTTGTCTCAAGTAGAGCGTGGCATCGCTTGTTTTTCATTGTGTTTCCCATCGGTTTGGCCTTTGTCCTTTAACTACTTTAAAATGAAGCGTTGACCGGTCTATCCTTCACATGAAAATGCCCCCGATGACTCGCAGTGTGAAAATACGACTTCCTTTAAGGAACTCGTCCATCATCCTCTGGATCATTATTCTCGCGTTATTCGGGAGCGGCACACGGTTGCTCGCCTGGGGATCAGGGCATGACGACGTCAATCGGCTTGCGCTTGATCGACTGCCGGGTAACATCAAGGGCCTCCTCTCCTCGGAGGATCGCAAAGCCTTCGTCAAGGAATCGCACGCGCCGGACGACTTTACTCCGTGGGCGGAATACAAAAGTAAGAAGGGGCTGACCATTGAGCCAGATGACCTGGCCACGCTAGCTGCGCATGACATCAAAACGCCCTATGCACTCCATTCAGCGAAGGGACAGGCGGTCAATTTCATCCTGCTGCACCGGGCCTTAAAGGATCGCGACGGGAGCCGCATTGCTTTCTGGGGAGCCTGTCTTGCCCACACCATGTCGGACGAAGCCGCTTGCAACCATGACCCGCTCGTCCACTACCTGACCTATGCGTTCAAAAGTGGTTACGGGATGAAGTTTGGAAAGGCCGGGATTCTCGACTTTGGTGAACTCTGCCGGACACCTGAAGGAAACGCTTTGGCCGTGAAAGTATTGGGATACGAGCCACTTGTACACCTCAGCGGTGAGCCTCAGGAAGTCCTGGCTGAAATCATGATGCACGGGCTCAAGTCAAACCGGTTCATGACGCAACGTGGCGTCCGCATCGCTTCTGCCTTCGGTCCCAATGTGAGTGGCGACGTGCTTACTGACTCTCGAACCGCAATGGCTGAACTTGGTGCGTATGGGACGAAGTCATGGCTGGAGATGATCGCGACCGCATGGGCACTCATCGAGGAAGGGAAACCCGACCCAGTGATCACGAAAGAGCTTCTTGCAGATTATCAGGCACAACGGGCGGAATACATCGCCGCCCGGCCGCTTGGGGCCGACGCGCTCTATGCTCCGTGGCTGAAACTCCAGGCCGACACCAATGTCCCGGCGGTGGGCGTGGTGGTGGAGCCATCAACCAGCATGAGCCAAGGCGGACTTTCCTTCGGTGGTCGTTTTCTCGCGTCCGCCATCTTCAGGGAATTGTACGAGTTAAAGATTCCCTTTCGTGTGATTGATGCCCGTAGACCTGACATAGGCCTGAACGCTCAGAGCACCTCGATGGTCATTATCTGTTCGGGTACTTTCCGCAACGAGAAGCTGGTGAGTGCTCTTAAGATTTACACGGGCGCCGGTGGCAATATTCTTCTCATTGGTGGCGAGCATCGCGGTCTGCTTGGTCCACTTTCACAGTCGCTCACCACAGCCAAGCCCGAGACTCTGCCGGTGACACTTGGCTACGGGCAGAAGAATCAGGAGATTATCGATAGGATCAGGGTGCGATTCTGCGGGCCACTTGCCGATGAGATCGGGGCGAAGGCCTTCCACTTTCTTCATAATCCCGACACTAAAGCGGGCTGGCAGAAGCCCAAATGTGCCTACC
>PKCL01000048.1 GCA_002862165.1 Planctomycetaceae bacterium | reverse complement strand
TGTTCGCCGATTGGGGTAAAGGATTTTGCTTTTTATCATCATCTGGTGAAGTTGATAGATCAGTACGAAGATTGTCAGTGGCACCAATTTTCTTTCCTGGAGTCTTTTGGACTTCTGTGTGTGCTACAGTTGGGCGTGCTACAGTTTGGGATGCAAAAGACTCCGCGTTCTGCTTGTGATCTGCTTTTGCCACATTCTCTATGCGAGTGTGCTCATGTGGTTCATCCGATAGCTGCAGTTGATCCGAGCCAGGTGGACGATTGAATCCGGCTACTGAGATCGAGTTGTCGTTCGACCTCTCAGCATAATTTTTAAGAGAGACCACGTCTGTTGGGGTTAGAATTTTTGCTGACGGTAATCCATCGATAACGGAAGTTTTTTCAGTTGAATCAAGAAGATGATAGCCGAACGTGCTACGTAAAGCCGTGGCTAGTTCATTTGGCAAATTACTGAAATCGGTGGGCGGTTGGCTGTGACGTTGTGTGGGAAGAGAGTCTGGTGAGACATTTGATGCTGTTCCGGGGAGGGAAGTGTCAACCGGTACGGATTCTTCTGGAAAACCGAAATACGGTGCGGTCACTGATGTGTCAGTGAAAGGCTGAAAAGTGATGGCCGTAACGAGCAGCCCGGCTAAGAATGACGTTGCGAAAATAGCGCACGCTTGCTTTTGTGACATACCTGTCAATCCTCAAATCAACGGAACCAGTTTTGGGTGTCAAAAGAGACATCTTTTTGGTTGGCGTTAGTATTCAGACTGCCGCCTGAATTGTTGGATCGACAGAAATCAACGGAAAAATGATTATCACTCCGAGAATCGGAAAATTTAAACACACACCCAAACAGGTAGAGGAGCTAGGCAGTCTGGGGTAAGGTCAGGGAGCGTTTTCGTGCCTATGCACGCTCAATTTTTGCTGTCCAGGCATCAACTAAGATCCCGAGATTTGCATTCCTGTCTACTCCCGCACGCGCATCTAATGAATATTCTAGACATCGTGTGATCTGTTCGGGCGAGGCATTCCACGTAACGATTGTACTGGCGAGAATTTCATCCACGGGATTCCTTACGCCGTGCATTTGGAAGAGCTTTGCTCTGAAAAAATCGATTGATAAGTCGAGCACAAGGCGGAGTCGAGCACGTCGCAGTGAAGGCTCTTTTCCTGCAGCCTCAACTATCCCAATCGTTTCACGGGTCAGATTGACTCCTCGGAGAGGTCGTTCTGCAAGCATTTTGAAAAGCCTGCTGCGGAAAGATGCCAGCTCTTGATCAAGAAAGAGTCTCGCCTTTGAGAGACTGCCCTGTGCGACGCGGGCGATCTCTGTCAGTGTTGATTCTTCTATTTCCTGTCCATTTTGTAGTTCCTCTAACTGTAGGATCTCCTTGATCATAGTGTCGGTGAGCTGGGGAAATCGAATGACTTGGCATCGTGATCGAATAGTAGGCAGTTGTCTCTCAAGAGTTGTTCCTACCAAAATAAGAACAGCGCCCGGCGGTGGTTCTTCGAGTGTTTTGAGCAGACAGTTCGCTGCTTCCTCTGAAAGATGATCAGCATCTAAGAGAACAGCAAATTTTCTTGATGCAAGTTGCGGCCGAAGAAGTAATCGCCAGCATAAACCTGCTCGTAATTTTTGGTCTGAGGAGCCTAATAAAGCCTCAAGAGGAATTGTTGTTCGTTCTGCAGGCTTTTGTACGATATCGATATCTGGATGTGTCCCAGCAAGTGCCTGCACGCAAGAAACACACTTACGGCATGCCTCTAGTTGATCTGTAGAATGCTGGCATGCCAGCGCCATAATAAGGGCTCGTGCAAATGTCGCTTTGCCGACACCCTCTGGGCCAATAAACAAATAACTCCCCGCAATGCGTCCCGCGGCCTCTGCCGATGCAAACTGTTTAGCTATTAAGTCATGTCCTAAAATTCCTTCCCAAGGCATTCAAAGAGGCTCTCTTCCTTGTGGTGATATCAGTTTTCTAATGAACAATCGAGGGAATCTGCACATAAAGATTGGACCGTAGTAATCACTTGTGATTGAACTTCTTCTACATTTGTGGTGGCATCAATAAGAATGGTGTTCTGTGATTGTGATTCGCTATGGTATCCGTTTCGTACTTTCTCACGATAGGCATCACCTCGACTTTCAAGGCGATCTAAAGGCCGATCCATTCTTGCTGATGCTGTATCGGGATCAATATCAAGAATGAGAGTTAAATCAGGTTTGATATTGCACGTTGCGATCTCCCCAATCTTACGAACGGCATCAATATCAATGCCTCCAGCGTGTCCTTGATAAACGATATTACTCATAAGAAAGCGATCAGAGATGACCCAGTGTCCTTCTGCCAAGGCTGGTTGGATGACTTCTCGAACTAATTGTGCCCGTGCTGCCATGTAGAGAAACATTTCGGCTTCAGGATCTAATCTTAGGTCTTTTCTGTGGAGCAAGACTTCTCGGACCGCGTCTCCTAGCGGTGTGGAGCCTGGGTCGTGGCAACGCACGACTCGGCAATCACGTTGCTCGAGCCATTGAGCAAGGTTCGTGGCTTGTAAGGACTTTCCGGATCCATCAACGCCCTCAAAAACAATGAACTTTCCTGTTCTCACGTAGGTCCTCCAGTATCCTAATGAAAGCTTGTGGATTTGTACGGTTTCATGAGCGTACCGTTTTCATCACAGGCTAATTTGTTACGGTGTGTTTCTTCATGTCTTACAGTCATTCATTGCGTGGTGAACAAATTTTTGTGAAGTTATTATTGTTTTGTATCTGAATACTGTACGTTAATTTGAGTAGGTGGAAAGATATTAGGCAGACTATATGAAAATAGGGGATGAGCAGCACTCGTGGCGATTTGACAGCAAGCAATGGTCAGGTCGTGTGGACTCGATATCCCGCTCACTTCTTCAGTGGTATCGCAATCAAGGAAGAGATCTTCCTTGGCGAAATTCTCAGGACCCATATTGCATCTGGGTGAGTGAGATTATGCTCCAACAAACGCAGGTAGAGAGGGTGAAGGAATACTTTCATAATTTCCTTCAAAGATTTCCTACGGTTTTTGAATTGGCTAAAGCGGAAGAGGCAGTTGTTCTCAAGTATTGGGAGGGTCTTGGGTATTACAGAAGAGCTCGTCAATTACATCTTGCGGCTAGAAAGATTGTTTCCGATTACGAGGGTAAGTTTCCTCAAGATGTACGTGCTCTGCAGCAGCTACCCGGTATTGGGCGGTACACTGCTGGAGCAATTGCATCGATAGCATTCGATCTCCCCGAACCTATACTTGAAGCAAATTCCCGCCGTGTTTTGGCTCGATTAATACATTTTGATAGTCCGCTGTCTGGGGGTAAAAGTGAACAGCCGCTGTGGGACGTCGCGGCAGCGCTTGTGCCTCGTGATGGAGGAGCTGGAGCATTCAATCAGGCGTTAATGGACCTTGGTTCACTTATCTGTAGGCCAGTGAGTCCCTTCTGCAATGAGTGTTCGCTCGTCGATCATTGTCAGGCATATCAACTTGGTAATGTTGATCGGATACCATATGTGCCGAAGCGAAAATCGACACAAAAACTTGAAGAGAAAGCATATGTCTTAGTGCACGAAGGTAAACTTCTTGTCGTACGTCGTCAGCCTGGTGAATGGTGGGAGGGTCTTTGGGATTTCCCGCGTACTATTCCAGAGAATATGGCAGCACGTGGTCCACAGCGTCATCAGGGTGTCATTTCTTATAGCGTTACGCACCATAAAATCACCTGTCAGGTGTTATCAAAAATGATTTCACAACGACCGGCGGTTCGCCGACATACGCGATGGCTCCTGCCACGAGAAATTCAAAAATTGCCAATGACTTCACCGGGTCGTCGGATTGCCCGTTTGGCAGAGAAGGTACTTTTCTAAAAGAGGGTTCAAATCCGTACCCCTTCTTCTTATTCTATAT